>NZ_JNUP01000071.1:74852-221765 GCF_000758165.1 Spirochaeta lutea
CGGCAGCGACCAAGGAACCGGCAGCGACCAAGGAACCGGCAGCGACCAAGGAACCGGCAGCGACTCCCCGGGCAACCCGGCCCGAGGTTCAACCCGGCGGTTCATCCCCACCGAAAGCCGGCCTTCATGATGCCGCCACGACTGAACCCGGCAGCGAGCCCGGTTCAAAACCCGGCACCGAGACTTTTTCAGAACCCGGCCACGAACCGGCGGGACCTACCGGACCCCGAACCCGGCCGCAATCCCAGACGATCATGAAAGACGGAACACGAACCCGGCCGCAATCCCAGGCGATCATGAAGGACGGAACAAAAGACAATAAAGGAGGCACCCCATGAGCCGAGAACCCCATGCCCTGGATGCCCTGCTGACCCTCCAGGAACGCCCCCCGGCTCCGAACTGGTTTGCCGCCTGTCTCGCCCTGGGATGGAGGGCCTTGCTGAAGATCAAACATGTTCCCGAACAACTCTTCGATGTAACCGCCTTCCCGATTATGATGACCCTGCTGTTCAGCCTGCTCTTCGGCGGCGCCCTGGCAGGATCGGTGGAATCGTATGTGCAGTTTTTAATCCCGGGAATCCTGGTAATGACGGTGGTCATGATCACCATGTACACCGCCCTGACGATAAATAAGGACATCGCCAAGGGGCTCTTCGACCGGCTGCAGACCCTGCCGATCTGGCAGCCCTCCGCCCTGGTGGGGGCCCTCCTGGGCGATCTGGTACGCTACACCATTGCTTCCGTCGTGGTACTTGTACTGGGTCTCATCCTGGGATTCCGACCCGAGGGCGGCCTGCTTGGCCTGGCCGGGGGCGTGGGTGTAGTATTGGTCTTCGCCTTTAGCCTGTCCTGGATCTGGACCATGATGGGCCTGCTCCTCAAAACACCCGAGGCCGTCATGAGCATCAGCTCCATCGTCAGCTTTCCCCTGACCTTCGGAAGCAACATCTTTGTCGATCCCGGTACCATGCCCGGGTGGCTTCAGGTGTTTGTACGGGTTAATCCGGTAACCCACGCAACAACGGCGGCCCGATCGGTCATCCAAGGCAGCCCGGATCTTCCCGCCCTGGGAATCACCCTCATCTGGTCGGTGGTATTGGTCCTGGTCTTCGGCGCCATTACCATGTATCTCTACCGCACCCGGAACAACCGCTGAGGCATGGTATACTGGTGGCCAAGGAGGACACCAGTATGAGTATATCGTGGCTCGGTGTTGTATTAAGCGTCGTATTTTCCATGCTGAACGGCATGATTTGGTACCACCCCAAGGTTTTTTTCGACCGGTGGTGGAAGATAATCGGTAAAGAGGGCCAGCAACCCGACACCCAGGGCATGGCCCTCATGTGGATTCTGACGGTTCTCAGCGCCGGGGTAAAAGCCCTGGCGGTGGGCGTTTTGGTCGGAATATCCCCCGCCCTCTTAGGAGATATCACCGGCCTCACGGGCCTGCTGACCGGGGTGCTTGCCTGGGCCGGCTTTGTTGCTCCCACCTTCCTGGTGAACAAACTCTTTGCCGGGCATGGTGTGGCGGGCTGGGCCATAGAAGCAGGAAACCATCTTCTGGACATGGCGGTGTTCGGATTGTTCTTCGGGCTTCTGGCGTGAGGGTTCGGTATTTAGGGTGATTCACATGCCCGGGGTAGATCCCCGGTAGCAAAGGTAGTCACCCTTTTTATAGTGCGCAAAAGAATGGAACTTTTCACCCCGTCGACACCACCCATGAGTGGAAATATTGGTTACTCCGCTATATCTGGTGTCGTTTACAACCTTTTGCGCACTACACACCCTTTTCAGAAATACCGGGGTGCGCCTGGCTGGGCGTACACCGGCATTCCGATTTCCGGAGCCGGGTTCAGCCGGGTTTACGGAACACACCGCAGAGGATCGGCGTGTCCGGCAGAAATGGTTGGCCGGCCACATCAGAGTACCATGACACCAGCTCGAAACCCCGGGCGGTAAACTCAGGTTTAAGGGTCTCGGGGGTAAAGGCCTGGTGCCAGTTGAGTATAACCCGGGGCTCGCCCTGCTCGGGCACCAGAATGTAGCGTTCCAGGTGCAGATTATCGGGGTAGGAAAGCAGCGACTCCAGGCAGACATGGGGTGAATCCATAAAAAACCCCGAATCCTGGGCGTACCAGGTCTGGGAGTCGGCGCGGCTCCGGAAGAATACCGGAGTCTCCACATCCAGGATGAACAATCCGCCCGGCCGAAGCGCCTCAAAGGCTCCGGCTATCACCTTCCGCCGATCCTCCGGGGCCAACACCCCGAAGTCGCAGTAAATCAACATAGCCAGGTCAAAGGGGCCAGGAACCTCCAGGTTAGTGTAGTCCTGGCAGAGAAACCGGCCACCGGGATTCTGGGAAGCCGCGTATCCGATGGAACCCTCGGAAAAATCAACCCCCGTCACATCGTACCCCAGGGCCAGGAGCCGCTGAGCGTAGAGGCCGGGGCCGCAGCCCAGGTCCAGAAGACGCGGGAACGAATCGGGGGGTGCGATCTCCTGGATGAACCTGCATGATGCATCCAGAAAGGCCGGCCTCCGGGAGGCAGCATCGGTGTCCGGGTCAAGATGGGCCTGGAGCATCCCCTTGGAAATATGGGGATCCCGCCACAGCTCCATGGAGCCTTTGGCGAAGGGCGCAGGCCGGTCGGCGAGGCGGTACAGATTTAGATGGTGGTTTCTGGTCATAGCCCCTGATTATACCACATCGGCGGTGTTCTGCTATCGGAGATCCTGTTATCGGGCGAGTTGCCGGCGGCGGTCGATGATAATCTGAAAGAAATCAGGATTTAGGAAGCTTTCAAACCGGATAATCTGCCCCGGTTGGTGATATTCAGTGGTTTGGCTGCGGATTTCTTCGGGAAGTACCGCCCATAGAAGCTCCGTACAGTACAGCTCCCCGCCCCCCAATTCAAAGGAATAATCGAAGGGCAGGCGCTCCGATTCAAGAGCGAGGGCACGGGCAGCCATGGCGGAACGGATCTCCCCCGGGGCCTTCAGGCGCACCACCGCCGTAGAGCCGGGGATGCTGGCGGCTAAAAAATCCTCCAGGCTCTGGGCCTGTACCCCGTCCCGGGGCGAGATGCTCTGGGACACGGAGTGGACAACCTGCCAACCCCCGGTTTCATCGGGCATGAGCATCCCCCCATGGGAAAACCCCTCCCTTCCCCCGAGAACCTCCACAATGAGGCTGCTCATCAAGCCCCCTCCCCGGCGCAGTACGATGTCCCCGGGCTGGATGGCATCCAGCTCGTAGGCATGAAGCACATCGCCTCGGGTTGCCATGGAGGATTCCGGGGAGGCGGCGGCCTGCATTTCTGCCTGAGCCGGTGCGCCGCGGAGAGATTTGGTAATCCAGCCCACCCCGGCCACCAGGAGCCGGGGCATCCAGAGATAGGCCAGGATAAAACCCAGGCCCAGGACCCCGGTAATTATAGCTGGAATACGGGTAAGGGACTTCTTCACCGCCGGACTCCTAGAGTTCCTTATCCAGGTCCTCTTTGTCTAGGGCGACAAGCCATGTGCCGTCTACCTCTTCCAGGGTCAGGGTCTGCTCCTGGCCGTCTGCCGAAAGGGTAACAAAGGCTGTTCCCTCACGCATCTCGGTGTTCACGTGGGTAAATTTGGTCCCGGTGACCTCCTGAAGCTCCTCCTCGCTCATTTCGGCGCTCATCATGCCGAGAAAGCCCAGCATTTCCTGGGTCTCCGGGGTGGCATACTCTGCAGCTTTTTCGAAGTCCATGGACGACACAGCCTCCATGAAGGCGATGGCGGAGGCTTCGGGACCCTTCTCTTGTGCACAGGATATAATCACCATTGAGACTAAAACCGTCACAAAGATCAACTGTACTACTCTTTTCATAGGGATTCCTTTCGCTATTATCGATAATGCAATATAGAGTCGTGCATTCCCCGAGGGCTGTCAAGCGCTGGAGACATTATAACGGCCCCGTAGCCCTGGGTTGGCGGGGCCGGGGCCTTATACAGGGCAGTCGAATCACCCTAAAATTTCCAGAATGCCCCCCGGGGCGTACCCAAAGCTCGGCAGCCATGGCATACTGGGGTGGTGAGCAGGACGACAGACACACCGATGAACAGCCAGATGGACCCACCCGGGGTGGAGGAAGGCCGGACCAGCCGGGAACGGGAGCACCGGGTGCGGGTCCAGACCCGGGTGAGCCTGGTGGGCATTCTTGGGAACGGGATCCTGGCGGCGGGAAAGATAACCGTGGGGTTTTTGACGGGTTCTATGGCGGTGGTGGGGGACGGGATTGATTCCGCCTCGGATATTATAACCAGTGTCATCGGACTTTTCGCCGCCCGGATCTCCAATAAACCCCCGGATCAGGAGCATCCCTACGGCCATGAACGGGCCGAAACGATCGCCACGAAACTCCTGTCCTTTATTATTGCCTTCGCGGGGTTTCAGCTGCTGGTATCCACTGTGGGACAGCTGATCTCCGGGGAGGCGGTGCAGGTTCCCGGGATTGCGGCCCTGGTGGTGACGGCGGTGAGCATTCTCGGCAAGGCCGGGCTGGCGTTGTACAAGGGACGGGCCGGCAGGGCCATTGATTCGCCCATGCTAGTGGCCGACGCAAAGAATATGCGCAACGATATTCTGCTGAGCGCCGGGGTACTGGCGGGGGTCGGGCTGACCTTGGCTCTTGAGCTGCCGGTTTTGGACAGGATTCTGGCCCTGATAATCAGTTTGTTCATTATTAAAACGGGGATTCAAATTTTTCTGGAAACCTCGGTGGAGCTTATGGACGGGATGAATGATCCCGAGCTCTACCGCCGGGTTTTTGCGGCGGTGCACCGGGTGGACGGCGCCCAACATCCCCATAAGGCCCGGATCCGGCGGATCAATACCCAGCTGATGGTCGAACTGGATGTGGAGGTCGACTCTGCCATGACGGTGCGCCAGGGACACGGGATCGCCAACCAGGTGGAGAGGCAGATCCGCCAGGCTATTCCCCATGTGTACGATGTGCTGATTCACATCGAGCCCCTGGGAGTACATCATAGCCAGGAGGCCTACGGACTCTGCGAGGCTGATGTAGAGTTGGAATCACCCGAGGGAAAAGCCTCGAGCTGAGCCGCCGCATCCACCCCACCCTCAGCTTGACCAAACCCGGGTCGGGTATTACCATGGGCAGACCCCTCCCCAATGCATACACATAGCAGCGGAACCTGGTGAATCCGGCTGATGGGCAGCCGGAACTGATTAACACAGGAGTTTGCTATGTCTCAGAAGCAACGGACCAGATGTTCCAAAAGAACGCCTATTCTACCCGTCTACCCCCGGCATAAGGCAGCGAAGGCCTTTTTGCGACAAAACAGGTTGCAGCCCTACATTCCCCGGGCCAGGCGCCGGTACACTCACGCCATGATTACCTACCTACACCGCTGCACCCTGCATAACTACCATCAGATCCTCGCCAGCAAGGATTGGACCTGCATGTACTGCGGCGCCCACGGCGGTCCAGGGGACGGCCAGGAGCCGGGCATCCAGGACACTGAGGATCCCCGGGGAGCCACCGCCACCTGCCCGGTCTGCATGGTTGATGCCCTGGTAGGCAGTGCCACGGGCTTCCAGGTACGCAGCCCCTACCTCATTGCCCTCTGCTGCCGGACCTGGTTCAGGACCTACGGGTACATCGAGGATCGCGAGCCGGGCACCCTGACCTTCCGCACCGTTTACGTGGATTAGTCCGACACCTGGCAGCCGATTGACCGCCGGGGTTTTAACGGGAGACTCTTTACCGGGAAGGGATCCAGGCCGTGTGGGCAAGTCCCCGGAGATCTAACCGAGGCCCCAGGTTTTTCTGTCAAACAGCCGGCCGGTCCCGAGCCTAGTCCCAGGGGAAGCCGTTCAGATGTTCAGATCTTCCAGCCAACGCCCCCCTTAGCGCCATCAAGACCCGAAGACCGCCCAGCGGTTCTTGCCTGCGGCCTTGGCCTGGTAGAGAGCCTGATCTCCCTGCTGGATAAGGGTCTGCCAGGGGGTTTGGTGGCGGTACCGGGCGATGCCGATGCTGCAGGAGAGCCCCGGCGCCTCGGGAGGGGTTGCTGGAGGCTTGGCGTGATCCGGGGTGTTGAGCCGGATTACCTCCATCAGACTTTCTTGGCGGGAAAAGGCGTCAATAATTCGCCGGGCGCTTTGGATTGCGTCTTTCAGGGTGATTTCAATGAGCAGGATAACAAATTCATCCCCCCCGAACCGGGCGATCTGATCGCTCTGGCGGCATTGGCTGGTCAGGATGCCTGCAAAATGCTGGAGTACCAGGTCGCCCGCCCAGTGGCCGTACCGATCGTTGTAGGTTTTAAAGTTATCCAGGTCCAGAAACAGCAGACAGGGCGGCTCATGCTCCTTCTGATACCGGTCAGCTCGCTGGCACTCCTCCGCCAGGCGCTGCTCCAGGCTACGACGGTTCAAAAGCCCCGTCAGGGCATCGGTCCGGGAGAGGGCCTGAATCTCCTCATTCGCTCTACGAAGGGCCGATACCAGGGTGGCCCCCTGAAGCCCCGTACTCAGGTGTCGGGCCAACCCGGCGGTTACGGCAGTATCATCCTTCCCGGGTTGAATCACCAGGTACCCGATCCTCTTGCCGGCAAACTGTACCAACTCCACATTCAGACTGCAGCCCCGGGGATGGGCATCCGGTCCCTCCGACTGGTCTCCCGGGACGGACTGCCTAGGCTGCCCCGGATCGACCAGCCCGGATCTGCGAGGCGCTACCCTCTTTCCGGTCTGCCTGGTCTGTTCACCCTCGGCGGTAGAACCGGGCCAGTACCCCCGGGGAAGAAGGGTCCGGACATCAAAATGTATCCCCTGCTCGGGATCAATGGTTCGCCGCCTGCCGTGCCACATCCAGAAAACCAGCCGAGCGCCGTCCTGGGGCTTCTCCGAGGATGTAAACAACACCAGGGCCGCGCCCTGTCCACCGAGCATGGGAATCTGCACCTCCAGGCCCTGGAGGATGTAATCCATATCGTACCGGCTGAAGAGCACCCGGCTGGCTGCGTCGATGCGGTTCTGTCTGGCGTCCTGGTCCAGGGTGCGGGCGCGCATCTGGCGCTGGATAATATCGTTTGCCAGGGCGGACAGCCGGGTGTCCGCGGCGGTCGTCATGGAGCTGCTCCGGGTAAGCAGTGCCTCGGGAATCTCCCCGGGGTCAATACCGGTCCGGCTCAGGCAGTCTGCCAGCCGGCGGATGGCCTTGGCCCGGGTAGTCCAGTGCTCCGAGGTTTCGGGGGACGTTGGGGTGGTTTCCCCGGGTGGAGGGCCGGAGATTTCGGCTTTGGGCATTCCTTTCGGCTGATCCTCAGGCGTCTTGGGGTCGGAGGTTAAGAGTTCATCGAGAATGGCCAGGGCTTCGGCGGGCCATGTTCGGGAGATGTCCGGGGCGCTGGGGGACGCCCCGGAGAGCACCTGGATTCGGCGGTTCACACAGCCGCAGGATTCCCGCAGGATCACCCTGCTTTCGGGAAGCAGAGCCGATGGTGATGCCGGGGGGTTCCCCGAGGTTGAGGCATGAGAATCACCCTGAAGATGCCGGATACAATGGGCCATGAGGTTCCGGCCGTATTGGAAGAAGTTTTGACTGGCGGTGGTAAGGGAGGGAATACTGCAGCGACCCTGCTCCACATCATCGAAGCCCACCACGGCCACGGTACCCGGGACGCTGATACCCTGGCTCGTCAGGTACTCCATGGCCCTCAGGGCGGCCCGGTCGTCCCGGGCGGCTAGGGCGGTAAAATCCTTGCCGGGAATCAATCCGCGCCCTTCCACCAGCAATCGCATAGCGCTCTCGGCCCAGTTCTCCGTTTCTTCCAGGTTGGCATGCAGCCTATGATAATCCTCTTGAATATCCCGCCCGGTGACGAGCAGCCGGGGGTCAGGACTGATTCCCGCCTCCTCCAGCGCCTGGTGGTACCCCGACTGACGTTCCCGGACTTCCCAGGGGGTTTCGGGGCTGTCCCCAGCCAAATAGGCGATCCGGCTATGGCCGTGCCGGGTAATGAGATGGCTGACCAGTCGGTAGATGGGGGTTCGGTTATCAGGATTGAGGGCGGTTACTCCCGGATGGCCCCAGCCAAGACTGAAAATCGGCAGGGACGAAAGGTGGGTAACCAGTTCTATCAGATATTCCGGGGGTGCGTCGTGGAGGAACTGCGCCCCCCAAAGCAGCACGGCTTGAAATGCCTGGGGATCAAAGAGCTGATAGAGCAGACTCGAACGGTTCTCATTGGGTGCTCCCTGGGCGGGTATGGCCTGCAGGTAGTTCTGTTGTAAGCCGCCGCCCAGGTATACCATCTGGATGCCGTAATCCCGGGAGGCCTGATGGAGCCCTCTCCAGAACTCTATGCTGTAGTACCCATCCAGGGGGGCACCGAGGACCAAGACTGGTTTTAAATCGGGTTTTTTACTCACTACTTTAAGAGTCAACCCCCCGGGCCGAATAGTCAAGACTTGGGTGAACTTCTGCAGTTCCATGGTGATTTCATAGCCTGGCGCACTTGGTACCACACCGCGGACCGGGTCATTCAATCCGGACTTGGACCCGATCATCGCAGAATCACCCTAACAAATACCCCGTAGCAACCCCCCGGATGTACCGGAATTCTCCAAGATTTCCCCGGAACTTAAGGTTGAGTTAAGCTCGGTCTGCCATAATGGCATTTTAAGGAGAAGCTATGAAACGATTATTCATCTTGTTGGTATTGGTACCCTTGGTGCTGGTTACAGCCTGTGGCACCCTCTTTGTTGCCGGCGGGGCGGATTACCGCGCCGGTGAACGGGCTTTCAAGGAAGGCAAGTACGATGTGGCCTTGGAGAAGGCCCTGTCTGCCCTGGAAACCAACCCGGAATTCCCAGAAGCCGCAGAACTGCTTCAACGAACCGCTGAACAAGGTCCCCGTAACATCCTGGCGGAGATCGATACCCTACAATCCAGCGGCAGGGCCTTTGCATCAGATTCTATCTGGCGGGAGTATGCCCACCTGGAACGGATTCACCGGATTCTCTCAGGCTCTTCGTATGCGTCCCGGTATCCAACCAAGAGTTATGCCCAGGAACGTGACGAGGCGAAAGAAACCGCCGCAGAGGAATACTACCAGGCCGGATCCCGTGCCCTGGCTAGAGGTGATTTCCGCTCCGCCCGGGAAGCCTCCCGCTACCTCGCCAGCGCCCAGGCCCTCATTGCCGATTACAAGGATACCCAGAGCCTGCTCGCCCAGGCCAAGGAAGCCGGGATTGCCCGGGTCATGGTGTACAGCGTTCAGGGTATGGACATTCTGGAACGCGCAGTCATCAACGCCCTGGGGGGTAATCCTACGGTCCGGGAGTTTACCCAATTCGTATCTCCGGCGGCCCTGGGAATCGGCCAGGGTCGATCCCTGGCAAACGTAGTACGGGACAGTCAGGAAGCCGATGTGGATCTGCTGCTGTACATTGAGTCGGTCACCGCGGGCCGGGTCACGGATACCCGAAGCCGGCCGAATATTTCATTGGCTGGGGGATTGTTATCCGGGAATGAATACACCTGGGGCTACAATCAAGAAATCGAGGGAACCTTACAGCTCATTGACGTTGCCGCCGGGCAGGTACTCTCCCAGCAGAGCTACCGTGACAGTGCCTCGGACAGTATCACCGCCACGATCATCACCGGAACCTCCAGCATGCGCTTAAACCTCCGGGATTTCGGCGACGGCAGCTTTGCGGTCATGCGGGTTCAGGACGCCACCTCTCTTCTCTACGGGGTTTATGATGATTTCCATGCCAGTGCCAGGGATTTTGTGAGCCGTCAAAACTACGATGCGGTACGGGCCGCAGATTCCTTCGAGGCCCTGAAGCGGATTGTCCATAACGAGATTTGGTACTACGGTACAGAGATTCTCACCGACGACGCCACGGAGCTCTACTACCCGCTTTACGACAGAGTACGCACCGAAAATACCCGGCGTTACGAGTATTCCAACAGCCTGTTTAACACAACAAAAACCAAGGCGCCCCTCCTTGCCCGGGAAGCCTCCCAGGACTTCAGCGCCCTTGAGCAAAGTGCCGGATCGGCCATCGGGGCGGCCATGATCAAGCATATTCAGTAATCTGCCGGGTGAGAATTCCCGGGGCCCCTGCGGCTATCTGCATGGGGCCCCGTTCGGTTCTTACCATCGGGCGCCGGCAGCCTGCGGAACCGGAACCCTGAAAACCGGTCCCCAGACACCCTCGACGCCGGGCCCCGGCAGCCCGCGGAGCCGGAACCCCGGCACCTGTTATCGGCATCACGAGCGGTCTCCCTTTCCGGCCGCCCAGGGCTCAAAAAGCTCACGGCCCTGAAACACCCCCCGGAGATACTCAAAAAGTCTGGCATTCCCAAGAACCCGCCGTAAACTCCCGTCCTGAACCGCCCGGTTCACCAGAGCCGTCATGTCATGGTATACCCCGCCCCCCCGGGGGCTGCCCAGAGCCTTCTTTTCGCCGATCAACCAATCCCTGTACGCCCCCAGACTGGTCCGCAGCCCTTCCAGCCTCGGCCCGGGCAAACCGCTTTGGCTGTACCACTGCTCCATCTGCATCATCACCATGTACAACTCGTCGGCGGGATTCAGCATTCGTCGGTAGACCCGGTGGGGAATCATCGGGGCAATCCCCCCTTCCCGGTTCAGCTCGCGGAAAACCTGTCGCATCTCCTGACGGTAGGAATACAGGGGATTCCCGCTCTGCAAGTCCCGACCGTACAGCTGGGCATAGCGCTGACGAAGCCCATTTTCTCGGGGTTCATGGCTTAGGTGGGTACAAGGTGATTCGACTACCTCAGGGTCAAGGGATTCCCAGCAGTTCAACACCGAAAGGAAGTGGTTCCGCTGACGCCCCGGGCGCAGGGTAAGCCAGCCGGGCATGATGCACGAGACCCCGGCATCCGCCAAGGTTCGGTACAGATTCCGCAGTTCCCGGATACCATCGCTAATCCCCGGCATCAGGGGCATAACCAAGGCTCCGGTTGCGCAGCCCGCCGCAGCCGCCCCCTCCAATGCCCGGAGCCGGTCCCGGACGGGGCTCGCCCCGGATTCAAAGGTATCCGCCACCCGCTGGTCCAAGGTCGTGACGGTAACCAGAAGAAGGAACCCCGCTGCCTGATTCACCTCCCGCCAGTAGGGCATATCCTCCAGGACCAGGGCTGATTTTGTCAGCAGCGTGACCGGCAAACGGTAGTACTGCAGTATCTTCGCGCAGGAGCGGGTAATTCTCAGCTGTGCTTCCAGGGGCTGATAGGCATCGGTAATGCCGCTGCTGATAGCCACAGGCCCGTATTCCCGCACCCTAGGCAGCTCCCGTTCCAGCAGGTTGGGAAGATTCTCCCGATAAACGATATCCCGCTCAAAATCCCCCTCCACATAGTATTTCTCCGCCCGGCCGTCACAGTAGCTGCAGGCATGCCCGCAGCCCATGTAGGGCGAGAGTTTGTACCGACTCATGGTAAACGGGTCGGGCAGCAGGTTGGCAGATAACGCCTTGGATACCCGGCGCGCTTTGGGTCTAGGGGCTGAGGGGCTCTTCATTTGTTTAGTAGTATAGGCCTGTAGAATCTCCATGGCAAGCGCCTTTCTCGGGGCATGGTTCAGGCGCCGGGGTCCCTTGGCGCCATTGCCCGGATAAGCCGGGTGCGAGAATCGATGCCGATTTTGTTGTAGAGGTTGTACACAAATACCTACACCTGCAACTGTCTACGGAAAGGCCTTCATTACATCGACTATAACTCTAAAAAACCGACAATAGTTGCCGTTAAGTAGCCCCAGGACAGCGGGAGCGACCGAAAAAACCGCCGGATCACCTCCGGCGGTTATGCTCTATTTCCTTCCCGGTATTAGTTTCGGGCGTTCATAGCCTCGAGGGTCCGGTTATGTTCAGCCTCGGCAGCCTCTTGCCTGTCCACCGGCACCGAAGACTCCCGGGCAGTTCGGACTTCCAGCTCCCGACCGCCAAGAGACCGCGGGGCTATGATGGATGAACCTAAGGGAACGCCCTCCTCATAATCCAGAAGAAATAGCGCTGATGTGGCCGATCCCTGGTCGCTTGAGGGGATGGGGACATAGATCTTGGTCGTGCCCCCGGGTTCGACGAGCAGACTGTAGCCGCTTACGGGATCGATGTAATAATCATTGGATAGAAGCCGTCCCTGACTATCAAGAATGAAGGCATCTGAAAAGCTCAAAAGCTGCCACCACTGGGAGGCGGAATGGTTTGTCACCGTTGCCGTGGCATTTCCCCCGATCATGGCGACATTAGTTACTGTCAGACCGCCGTTAGCCGCTGTGAGTTTCTCGTAGTTTATATTGGAATAGCCACTTGAGATGAGATCAAAGCTGATTTCTGCTACATCTTCCGGTTCAATACCATAGAGCGGATGGGTCGTATCATCAGAATCAAAGTAGGCATACCAACGCAGATATGCCGTATCGCCAGGGAAAATATAGTTATTGTTGTAGTAATACGAGGAGGTGGAAAAATACCTGGAGGTATACGGGGCTTCAATATACTTGAACCCGTCTCCCCCATCCAGGGTTGTGTTGTAGATACTATTCCCATCTGCATCGTAGAAGGTTGCCCTGGCTTGTGGAAAGCTCAGGGTATCCAAATCCCCCGCTTCGTAATCGTATTTGAAGGAGGCATGTACAGATACGGTTGTTTTGCCGTAGGAAGCATCTTCCCTGGTGACGGTTGCCTGCACCGGGTTGAGGTGGGCTGCATTCATAGAGATCAAATTGGTGGCTAGGGCAGCACTCCGAGAGACGGACGGGAAGCTCCGGCTGAAACTGCCATCTCCGGAGCCGGAGTCTGAATCGGAGGTCAGGGTGAAGGTGCCCTGATCAATAGTGAGAATGTATTTTACATCCGGTTCGAATTCAAATTCTTTGTGTTCCCCATACTGGTCTGTTAGAATGGTGACAAAATTCTCTGCGGAGTTAAGATGCCAGATATTTACACTCTTCTCGGTGGTGGGATTGAAGGGGGTCCCAGAGTTGTCGGCGGAGATAGCCACCATCAAATCACCATGGGGCTTCTCTTCAAATTTGCTGTAATCCCCGGCTACCAGCTTAATAGACTCGCCGGTGTTATTAATTACCGTCACATCCGCCCTGTTCGAATCGGTGATATTACAGCCCGCGGATACCAGAACAAACATTACCAAAATAGACATAAAAGCCCTGGTTGATACTCTTCTAAGATTCATACAATTACTCCTAATAGCAGCGCCTTCTGGCAGAGTACTACGGTTTCCGGCAGAGAACAATTATTTTTCCTTGGGAAACGAGACAAATCCATGGTAGGCCGTAATTATGGTGGAGTAGTCTCCCGGGGCGATGTATTATATAGGAAAGAGAGAAATAGGAGCGAAGATATGGCCGATACACATAAACCAAGCACAAGCCGAGAGGCAATGCGGATTTTTAAGTCGGATTTTCTGGAGTTTTTCACCCACATCCATCCCGGAATGGTCCTGGCGATCTGGGTACCGATTATCGGAATATTCCTTTACCTCAGTGGAGTGAATGCCCTGCCCGGCGTATTCCCCTGGTATGCCATTGCAGGCTACGTCCTGGGAATCGGAATCTGGACCTTGGCGGAGTATGTACTCCACCGCTGGCTCTTCCACTACCACGCAAAAAGTGAGGCGGGCAAGCGAATCACCTTTATATTCCACGGGGTTCACCACATGCAGCCCATGGTCAAAACCCGCCTGGTGATGCCCCCCATGGTCAGCCTGCCCCTGGGGGCTCTTTTCTTCGGACTGTACTACCTGGTCTTCGATCTCATTCTGAACGCCCCTCATTGGCTCTATCCGACCTTCGCCGGATTCGCCACCGGCTACCTTGCCTACGATATGATTCACTATTCGGTGCATCACTTTAATTTGAAGGGCCGATTCTTCAAATGGGTCCGAAAACACCATATGGAACACCACGTACAAACCCCGGACGAACGCTTCGGGGTTACCAGCCCAACCTGGGACTACGTCTTCCATACCGAACCGTCCAAGACCCCAAAGAAGGAAAAAGAACAAGCCGACAGCTGATACCAGCCCTCAGATGCAACATCCCCCAGTAGCAGCGTGAAATGCGTTTCTGCTGGGGGGATTTTGATGTCCGCCCACCCTTTGAGAAATCCAGGTACAACAGGATGACCGGCAGGCTAGGATTGCACGCCAATCTATTGAATCAAATGAATCCCATCTCGAAGCGCTCTCTGAACCCAAGTAGGGTTTCATTATTTCCCCAAGGATGATTTCGTAATTAAGCTACTGCCATCCCTGGGATAACTCCTTGTACTCTCTCAAGAGTAGGCAGCACATATGCTAGATCGGGCAGTTAAAGTAGCAGGTCAAGCTGACAACTGTGACTCGGTTCCTAATCACCCTTCGAAATAGCACGTGAATATTCCAAAGAAACCTTGGTTCCTGCCTTGATTTCTCTCGTCCTAGGTGTTACATTTTTATTATTCCAGAATTTCGGGATGTTAAGATATTGCAATGTATCCAGGAGGGCGGCTATGATCGAGGTAATTAAGAATACACAGTCCGAGCACCGGGGGGTTGATGAGGTGCGGGCGAACCTGTACAGCCTTATTCTGCTGTCCTATGTAGATACCATGAGCGGACTGGATCCCTGGGTGGAGCGGGTGCACGGGGAGCTGTCTCCCGAGAGGCGATGGCTCAATACGGTGGTGATGGACGGACTGCATTACACCCTGGTGCCGGTACGGGATGTGGGAAGTTTTCCTGAATATCTGCAGGATATGGAGAACACCCCGGCCCTGGAGCTGCGGCAGCGGCTCTTGGGAGAGTATGAGCTGCGTGCCATCCGCAGGGACCCAGCATCGGGCCTGAGTGTGGAGGAGGCGTTGAAATCACCAGAAAACTACCTGACATACCTGGCAGACCGGTATAGGAGTCTGGATGATGAACCGAATTCCCGGGCACATCAGATCGAGAGGGCGGCCTACGAGCTGATTGTGAATCCGGACCGGATGAAATCTGTGGTGCTGGAGCACCTCCACTACATGTGGAACGTGTACTTGAAAAAGGAGTGGGAACGCCGGCGGCCCGCCCTGGAGGAGTTCGCGAAACTCCAGCACGGCCTGAACACCACCTCGTTTATTCCGAACATTATCTCCTGCAACATGGAGACGGCCCAGGAACTTCAGACCTGGATCAGCCAGGCCCGGGAGGTACGGTTTTGCCCCTCGCCCCACGTGGGGCCCTACTTCGGGAAGATGCGCCGGGGTTCTTTGGTGGTGATTTTTTACGGTGAGGGATCTATCCGCCGGGAAAAGGGCGGAGGATTTGGTCAGTCCCAGATGACCCAAATGTTTCAGGCCCTGGGGGATGAGAGCCGGATGGAGATTGTTGGTCTGCTGCTAAGCCGGGGGCGCTTGTCCCAGCCGGAGATCATGGAGGCCTGCGGGTTTAGCGCCTCCGGAGCGAGCCGGCAGCTTAAGTTACTATCAGCCCTCGATCTCATTGAAGAACAGCGCTGCGAGGGAACAAAAAACATGAAATGCTACCAGGTTAACCGGGAGACATTTACCGCCTTGGCTCAGTCCATAATCCATTGGGTTGGTTAGGAGGACCCCATGAATAATTGGTATTCAGATTACCTGCACGGGAATGAATATAGAAACGACCTGCTTCGGGAGGCTGAACACCGTCGTCTGGTCAACAAGATACGCGTCCGGGGGATTCGGGCTCGCCGGCGGCGGCAGCGTAGAGGTATGTACGCCCTTCGTAGGCTCCTCGGACGCTACCTCATCCGACTGGGATCTCGCATAAAAGAGGCGGGAACCCGGATAGCTACCTTTGAGGATCCCCCGGTGAACGCGAAGCCTCGGCCCCGGCCGGGTCGAGCCTAGGAAGCGAGCCTAGGAAGCGAGCCTAGGAAGCGAGCCTAGGGAGCGGCCCTAGGGTATTCAGAGTCGGGGATCAAGCCGGGTCTATTTTCTACCCGGCTTGCACCTGGATGATGAACTGAATTAGTTCTTCCATGGGGATGTCTGCCTTCTGGGCGGCGTCGGCTATCTCTTCGCGGTTCACCTGGGCCGCGAAGGATTTTTCTTTGAGCTTCTTTTTGACTGATTTTACGGCCATTCCCTCATAGCCCCCGGGGCGTACCAGGCTTACGGCGTGGACGAAGCCCGAGAGTTCGTCGAAGGCGTAGATCATCCGTTCCAGTTCGGATTGGGGGTCCACACCGAAGTGGCGGGGGCTGTGGCTGGCGATTCCCCGGAGCAGCCGGGGGTCCCAGTGCTGGGCCTCGCCGTATTCGATTATTTTCCGGCAATGTTCTTCCGGCCAACGGTCCCAGTCGGCATCGTGCAGCAGGCCGGTAGCCTTCCAGAGCCAGCATGTCTGCTCATCCAGTCCTTGACGGCGGGCCCAGGCCTCCATCAGATCGCCAAGCTGCTCCATATGCAGGCGCAGGCGGTCGTTGGGAACCCATTCATCCAACAGGCTCCGGACCTGCTCCGGGCTGGGCAGGTTTCCCCGGTCCTGGGGGCGTCCGAATTCTGTCCGTCCAAGTTGTAGATCTGCCATTATGTACTCCTTGCATAGTGCCGGTTTTCTTGGGGTGATTAGTATGCCATAGCCAGGGAGAATGTTCACCCCCGCCATAGACTTCCAGAGGCATGTGAATCACCCTTGGCATAGGAAAAACCCCCGCAGCTCTACAAGGCTCCCTTCTATACCCAGGTGCATTGCTCACCTGAACCGGGATTCCAGATTAATTGGCCGCCACGGTGATGGTAATAGAATCGCTGTAGCTGCCCTCGGTGGGGAACCCCAACTGGGGAATCTCAACCTCCAGGGGGTAGCGCTGTCCGGTAATCTCCGTTGGCCCCTGGGAGCTGAGGACTGTAACGGTTCCTCCGGAACTGAGGTCCACCAGGCCGGAGTTCAGGTACAGATCGTAGGGGATGGTGCTGGGATCAGCGGGATCGCTGTGGATCATCTGCCCGGCGTTTTGGGAGCTCATGGAGATGGAGAACAGACCGTTGGAGCGGACCACCAGGTCTGCATTACCGACGCTGGCCGGAGAAATAATACCGAAATCGATGGTGTAGTTCGTCCGGGTTTCGTCAAAGAATCCCCCGGGTTCCACAATAGCCAGCTCCAACACCGGCCGTACCCGGGCAGATATGTCCAGGGTGGTGGACTCGACAAAGGTGTAATTGCTCAAGGTTCCCTGGTACAGGCTCACCGTAACCCCATCATCGTAGTTGCCCTGGAGGAAGACGCCTCCGGCGATCTGCACGGTAAAAGATGGTTCCTGGCTCTGCCAACCGCCCTTGTTCTTTTCAGGAAAGGTACCGGTTATAACCTCCTCGGGGTTGGGGGAAACGGAAAGGTCTTTGAGAACGGTCCCCGAGGCCGGGTTATCCACCAGGTAATAGGAGAGGTCGTTGGTGCCGTCGGTCATGGTCCGCGGTTCGAAGCTGCCGCCGTTTCCAGGCCCGAAGGTTAGGAAGAAGTCGGTGGCGGCTCCCCGGTGCCGGACGGTGAGGGTTCCCGAGGCGGATGTGCTTCCGTCCAGGGTGATCCGGGCGTTTCCCTGAAAGCCCAGGGTCTGGGCCCAGATACCGGAGCAGGCTAGGGCCGTCAGCAGGAGCAAAAAGACCGGTCGTTTGGGTAGTCCTCGTGTTTTGTTTTCGCTCATCTTCCTTCTCCTCCTTGTGGTTCTGATTCTCCATCTGCACCATCTCTTACCGGGGTGTCCCCCTCTTCTGCTTGGCCGCCCAGGGGACCGAGATCGTACACTTCCTTGGCATCCTGGGGGATTTCAATGGTCCAGGGGCCAGGTCCTCCAAGGAATAACCCGAGGCGGTACGACCCTCCAGGGACAAAGGGGATTTCAAAATACCCCTGCTCATCCGTATAAAATAACTCCTCGAGGGAGTCGTCGGCCAGGGACTGCAGGTACCCGCCCTGGAGGGCCAGGGCTTCGCCCCCGGGACCGAGCAGCCTGCCTCGAAGACGGAGGGTCTCCGAGCCGCCGATATCGATGACCGTTCCGCTCCGGTAGCCCGGCTTCACCACATACTGGGTTGTGCCCAGGGGCAGATCCGTCGGGGCCTGGGGTAGATCAATAACAATTCGGTTCTGGCGATACCGGGTTACATCCGAGAGTACCGCCCAGCCGAGGAGGTCCGAGGCAGCCCGGTAGGTTGACTCCCGGGGGTTCACCACCAGCCGGTACCCCGCCAGGCTGCGGGTGTTCCTGATTATAACAAAGCTTTCGCGAATGGGCTTACTCACCGTGAGCGCAGACCCGGCAAATGCCAGGGCCGATGCGAACCGGGCGGAGACCCGGCTCCCCGTGTTCTGGAGCTGGTACTGCAGCCCCGATGCGAACCGCTGGTCGCTGAGGGAGGCGCTGAGGGTAAGGGAATCCGCGCTGTCTCCCAGGGGCAATCCCCCGGCGGAAGTGGACAACCCGTAGGCGGAATCACCGAACCGTCCGGTATGGCTCCCGCTGAAGCCCACCGACCCGTCAACGGCGTTCCTGGATACTCCCATGGTTATGGGTACATCCAGGCCCGAGGCAGTTAGGTTGATCAACAACCGGGGATCCACCTGGCCCCCGCTGAAGGTAAGGGAGCCGGTAACCCGGAGGTCAAGGGCCTGGGTGATGGGGGTCGTGAGTACCAGGGATGCTCGGGTGCGTTCCAGGGCCCCCCGATTCTCATGGGATACGCTGGCACTGAGCCAGAGAGACCCGAAGAGATTCTGGGCAACCCCGGCGGACAGGCTGAGCCCGCCCAGGGGGTTTTGACCGTAGGGGGCGAAACTGGGGGACTGGTACCGGGCATCCAGGGAGATTCTGGGCACCGAAATCCGTCCGGGAAGGGCGAAGCGGTAGCCCGCCTGAAGGGCGCCCCCGGGGCTGCGTAGTTCCTGTACCAGGTCGGTGGTACCGGCAACCCCTAGGGAGAATATGCCCACCGGGGTTCCGAACACCCAGGTACTCCCGTACAACTGCCCCAGCTCCCCGGCCTGAAGATACAAATCACCGGTGGTAACAGGCGTGTATCCGTAACGAAACATTCCCGTGAATACCGGAGGCCCCAGGTCCTGCCTCGGCAGACCCAGCTGGACCCCGAAGTCCGCATAGTGATGGGGTAAGAGGCGGTTATCGTAGGGGACTATAACCGACCTGGGTACGGTCTCTCCGGGGCCGGATTCGGGATCCAGGGTGAGATTGACCTGGTTCAATCCCGGCAGGAGGGGCAGTCCAGTAATCCGGTAAGAACCGGGGGGGTAACTCAGACGCCGGAGATCCCGGCCGTTTACCTGAATCTCCAAGGAGAAATCCCGGGTCTGGGTGAGCTCCAGGCTGAAATCGGGGCTCCGGGGAACCAGGCTGGGTATCCTGCCCAGATGCACCCCCCAGAGAGCGGGGCCGCTGCCGAAGGGGGACTCGGCACCCTCCAAGAGGCCCAGGCGCAGCCGCAGGCCCGGCTCCGGCTGGTCGTGGGTAATCATCAGGGTATGCAACACCGGTTCCTGGCCGGTTATGACCTGAAACCTGCTCTCTGCAACCCAGTTATAGAGATTGAATACCGGCTCCAGCTCAAGGTCCAGGATCGTTTCCAGATCTTTCTGGTTAAGGGTATCCAGGGTCAGGGCTGCCTCGGCGTTTAGGTATCCGGAAACCGGAGCGGGTGCGACCGCCACACCGAATAGGCCCGAGCCTTCACCGGTCAGGGAGACCACCCGGACCTCGGAAGAAACCGGGGGCGTTAGAATCACCTGCAACAATCCGGAATCGAATTCCGCCTCGATACCTTCTGCCCGAAGCTCCTCAAGGCTGATCATACCCGGGGAACCGGCGAACAGTTCGGGCAGAAGATCCTGAAGGCCGGCCCGGCTGAGGCGAGGATTGCTGCCGTCCGCCAGAAGATCGCCCTCCACGTACCCTGATGCGCCCCCGGAAACCTCTACCAAGAGGGGCAGGGTAATCCGTGACTGGGGTTGGTCCTGATCGGAGAGGGGGGGATTGGTCTCTAAAAGCGGCGCCGACTCCTGACCCGGGAACTCCGATGCCGGAGCCTCGGGAGTCGGGCTTTGGGCTCCGGCAGCCAGGGCCAGACCGAAAAAAACGACCAGGCCTCCGAGGAGCAATCCGCTTCTACCGGGCATCCGGTGCCTTTTCCTGTTCCGACTTCCCCCCCAGACCCGGTTCCGGGCCGGACGCAGGGTCTCGGTCCAGGCCCAGTACCGGTCTTGGGTCGGGTTCTGAAGTGGGATCCCGGTCCGGTTTCGGTCTCTATCCCGGCACCAGGCCCAGTGTCGGTCTTGGCGCCGGCCCCGACCGAGGCCGAACAGCATAGAAACGCGGGGCATGGTCACCTCACCGCGGTGAATGAAAACTCAGCAGAAAGCCCACGGCCTGCCAGATGGTCCGGCAGGGGCAGGACGACCCGGCGCAGGGCTCCGGCCAAGAGGTTTTCTCCGGCAATTCCCGGTAACTCCTCCGGGGTGAAGCTAATGGTGCTGTCAGGATTATCCTGGGCGGAGATGGTGAGGCTCAGGTCGTTAAGGATGGTATGGGCGTTGCCGCTGTTTTCAAAGATCAGCTCCGCGGCCGGTTTGGAGTCCTGGATTATGGGGGTGATACTCCGGATAGCAACCTGATGGCGGGGGTTTTCCGGAAGGATGTACACTGCCCCCCGGTAGCGGAACATGATATTTATGGCGCCACCCTGGGTCTGCCGGGATTCGAACTCCACAGGTAATTGCTCGGCAACGATCCGGAAGGCCTGTTCGCGGTCAATCTGTTCCGGACCCCGCCACTGGATGCGTATTGCCTGGACCTGGCCGGGCCTGAGCACCATCTGTTGGGGAAAAACCACAAACTTATCCGCCGCATCTCGGTTGACCTCCCTGCCGTCCAATCTGGATTCCCGGGTAAACATCCGGACCCGCAGGGCTATGGGATCTGAGCCGGTGTTCTCCGCTATAAAGGTGTGGACGGCCTCGGGACCCCGGGGCGCGAGGTCGGCGGATATGGGCTGGAACCGAAAGGCCCATAGGGGTACAGCGGTCAGAATAAGCAATATTCCTATGAGGGTCGTTTTGCCGCTTTTCGGTGGGAATTTCAGACGGTTTTTCCAGGGGTGATTCACAGTAGCCTCCTATAGAATGGCCGGTTAGGGGTGCATTTCATGTACAGGGCAGAGTAGTACCCAGCTAATACCCGATGCCCCGCCGTACCGTGCAGGTCATGTACAGGGGCAAGGCGCCTTCCTTCCCCTTCCTGCTCCGGGCGGCGAGGGAGGAGCCGGTTGTGCATCGGTCTCTACACGCCCGCTACCCCAACGTATTTATAGTGCGCAAAAGGTTGTAACTTTTTACCCTGGTGACACCATCCCTGGGTTGGTTCCCGAACTGCGCCACTATATATGGCGTAGTTTACAACCTTTTGCGCACTACAAAAAGTATAGTGTCCAAACCGATGTTCGTGTCCATCTTAGGGTCGCGGCCCCGTGGGGGACCAGGAATGCAGCCGCCCAATTCGGCCCGCTCACCGGGGTTGTACACTCGGGAAAAGAAAAAGCTCCGGGGTAGGATTCCCCAGGAGCTTTCGGTTTGTATGCTGAAGATTTCAGGCCAAGAGTGCCACGCTACTTGGCAGCAATATCCAGAGTGAGGGTATCCTGGTAGGTGTCCTCTGCCAGGAAAACGCCGGTTCCGTCATAACTGATGGCCAAGGTCTTGGCATCTCCGGAAGCGCTGGTCTTTGTAGAGATATCGCTGATCAGAGCTGTACCACTGCTCAGGGTTACCGGTTCTCCGCCGTAGCTGATGGTATAATCCAGGGTGTCGGTATTGCCTGCTGATCCGGCAAAATAGGCCTGGGATCCTGAGGCATTGGCGGAACTGAGGGTCACGGTGTACCCGGCCCGTTTGTTACTGCGTTCCACCACGGTGGCAACAGCAAGATTGTCTACTGCGGTTAGTAGGTCAAGGTTGTCCGCCCCGTCTTCGGCGGTTACGGTGATCTCCAGAATTCCCGGAACCGTTCCCTGTAACAGAAGATTCCCGGTGGTTTGGGCAAATGCTGCTCCGCTAACCAGGAGCATTACTGCTGTCCATACCAATACTTTTTTCATACTTTTTCTCCTCCGCAGGTCCGGCCTGCGATGATTAGATTCCCTCCCGTGTTTCAAACTGGAGCCGATGCAACACTCTGTTTTGCAAAAGCTCACTATATTAATAATATAAACATAAGAAATGTCTTAGTCAAGGATTGGTGATTTTTGGGGTAGGAAGCCTCGGAATATGCCGGGTTCGAAGGAGGGTAACCCGTATACGGCTATCGTGCTGATCTAGGATGAGGCCTCCAGGGCCCGGCGGATGTCCTTCCGGATGGCCTGGGGCTTGGTTGTGGGGGCGTAGCGTTTGATCTTATGCGCCCCGGGCCAGATGAGGAACTTGGTGAAGTTCCATTTTAGATCCCGGGCACCGAGAAACCCCGGAGCGGCTTCCTTCAAGGTAACCAAGAGGGGATGGGTTTGGGGACCGTTGACCAAGACCTTCTTGGTCAGGGGGAAGGTTACTCCGTGGTTTAGCTTGCAAACCTGGGTGACCGTTTCATCGGTCTCGGGTTCCTGATCCGCAAATTGGTTACTCGGCAAACCGATAACCCGCAGCCCCCGGGCGAAAAACTCTTGGTGAAGTTCCTCCAGGCCTTCGAATTGGGGTGCCAAGCCGCAGCGGGTTGCCGTATTCACGATCAGCACGGGGTTATTCCGAAGATCGGCCAGGTTGATGCTTCCACCCTGGGCGAGATCGAGACTCAATTGGTAAATATCGGTTTTTGTCGTGTTCATGGGTGGAATATAGTCATGGGACAGGGCAGAGGGCAAGATGTACCCCGAGGGGAAGGTGAATCAGCCATGACGGGACAACCCGGATCAGAAGGGTTACCGGGGCATTCGAATCCCCCTACCCATAAAGCCAATTCTAAAACCCCGCCAAGAAAAAAAGAACCTCCGCTGTAAAAAATACTTTACATTCTTCGAATTCGCCGGTATAGTAAAATAAACTTTACGTAAAGAATACTTTACCAAAGGAACGCGCCATGGAAAATAGAATTCGGCAGCTGCGGGAGGCCAAGGGACTGACCCAGGAGGGGTTGGCAGACCTGGTGGATGTGACCAGGCAGACCATAATCTCTCTGGAGAAGGGCAAGTATGAGAGTCCGTCGGTCAAACTGGCCCACCGGATAGCCCGAGCCTTGGGCGCTGCCATCGAGCAGGTTTTTATTTTTGATGAGGAGGATGAGAGATGACGGAAACAGCACAACCAACACAGCCCCGGAAAAAGGACTCCTGGGGACCGGATCTCGTGGTCATTCTACAGCTGGCCCTGGCCGGAGGTGGATTCACCGCCCTGGGTTTCGCCTTAGGGGTGAACAGCGACTTTTTTAGGGGATTTTTAACCGGGTTCGGTCCGGCAGCAGGCCTGGTGATCCTGTTGATGATCGGTTTTCACCTTATTAAAGGGCGCAGCTTCATCCGCTACAAGCGGGGTGATGAGCGCATCCGCCAGCTAGCCACCAAGGCGGCCGCTATGAGCTTCTGGCTGGTGCTCTTCGCTATGGCGGTTCTGAACTTCGTAATTTTCTCGGAGATTTCGATTTCAATACGGGTGCTGCTGCCCGCAGTCATGGCCGGAGCGGCCTTGCTGAACCTGTTAATCTTTCTGGTTTTACTGCGGAGATTTTAACGCCCGAGAGTACAGCCGGGCCGGGAACCCCGGGGGTGGAATGACGTACCCGGGCCGGGAACCCCAGGGGACGGAATGATGTACCCGGGCCGGGATAACCGGGGGTGAAATGACGTCCCGGTTTTCCGGTTGCGCGTTGCCTGTGTTAGGGCCTTGCTGTGCGTGTTTTCCGGTTGCGGCGGGCCGTCTGGGTGTGCCCGCTAGTCTGTTATTCTCCGGCCGTCTGGGTGTGCCCGCTGGTCTGTTATTGTCCGGCCGTCTGGGTATGCTCGCTTGTCTGTTATTGTCCGGCCGTCTGGCTGCCCGGCCTGTTTGGGATTCATAGTGCACAAAAGGTTGTAACATTTCCCCCTGGCGACGCTACCCAAGGCTGGGATTTTTGTTTGTACCGCTATATCCGGTGCAATGTACAACCTTTTGCACACTAATTTTGGTATTGAGAGGTTGTTGTCTGGTCGTGGGCGGTTGTCCGAGTTTGCATGGCTACCCGGTTGCCCTACCCTACCCAGAAAAGCCGGGAATGAACCATTAGGCTATAAGGTCTGATTTTTTTACGTCTATTGTTGACTATTTTAGTCAGGTATTATACAACCTATACAAGAAGAATTAATACGCATTAACTGGAGGTAAGTATGCAACGTATTGCGCGTTTTTGTCTATATGGTGTATTGGTTGTAGGTGCAGGGGTCAGCGGCCTCTTTGCCGGTCCGGCCCGGGAAGCGGCCCCAATACAGGGTGAGGAGCATCGCGAGGTTACCCATAAACTCGGAACCGTCGCTATCCCGGAGCAGCCCCAGCGGCCGGTAGTATTCAGCTACGACATTCTGGATCTGCTCCAAGCCTTGGATATTCAGGCTGCAGCGATTCCCATGCCCACCCTGCCATCCTACCTGGCTCGGGGAGTCGGAGAGGACACTGCCGATGCAGGAACCCTCTTTGAACCGGACTATGAGGGATTGTTCCGCCTCAATCCCCAGGTAATCTTCATTTCGGACCGGCAGACCCCGGTGTACGATCAATTGAGCGAGATAGCTCCGGTGGTCTACACGGGCATTGCCGCCGAGGATTACCTTGCGTCACTTGAAAAAAACTGGTCTATTGTCGGGAATCTCTACGGAAAGCAGGATCAGGTTGAGGGGTATCTGGAAGAAATCACCCTTCGGGCTGATACCCTGGCCGCGGCAGCCCGGGAATCCGGCTTAACAGCCCTGGTACTGATGGTTAACGACGGTTCCTTGAGCGTCTACGGTCCGGGATCACGGTTCGGGTATGTGTATGACAGCTTCGGCTACGTACCTGCTGATCCGGCGATTGAGACCTCAACCCACGGCCAGAGTGTTTCCTTTGAATACCTTGCCAGCCAGAATCCCGACATCCTCTTCGTATTGGACCGGGGACAGGCCTTAACCGGAAACCTGACAGCCGATTCGGTTCTGGATAACGAGATTGTAGCCAGGACCGCAGCAGCCCGGGAGGGCAGGATCGTCTATGTAGATCCCCAGGCATGGTACCTCGCTCCCGGGGGATTGGATTCTACCCGGGCAATTCTCAGGGATCTCGAGTCAGCCCTGGAATAGGATCCTGCCCATGACTACCCGCCACGCCCGCCTCCTGGAGGCGGGTCTCGTTCTCCTGATTATTGCAGCCGGGGGGCTCTCCCTGGCTATGGGCTCATCGGTTACCGACGGGTTTATTCTGGTGTATAGCCGGCTGCCCCGGCTTCTGGCCCTGGTACTTTCCGGGGCGGGGGTTAGTCTCGCCGGGCTGGTAATGCAGAAGATCAGCCGTAATCCCTTTGCCAGCGGCGAGACCGCGGGAACCATGGACTTTGCGGCCCTGGGCTATGTCCTGGCTCTGGGGGTCTTTCGAGCCGAGAGTGTGATGGCGCGGCTGTCCCTGGCCTTTATAGGCGCAATGATCGGTACAAGTATTTTTTTCCTGCTTCTGCGGCGTTTAGGGCGGAACTCTGTGCTCCATGTTCCCCTCTTGGGGATTATGCTGGGCTTCTTGGTGAACGGCCTAACCCAGATCCTGGCCTACCGTTTTGACCTGCTCCAGGGGCTCTCCAGCTGGATGTTCGCGGATTTCTCCCTGGTTATTGCCGGTCGGTACGAGTTTCTGTTCCTGGTGGTACCTGTGGTCGCAGGCACCTGGATCATGGGGCATCACCTGACCATCGCCGGTCTAGGAGAGGATATGGCAACGAACCTAGGGAGCAATTTCCGGCTTACCAGGAATCTGGGACTGGTCGTAGTGTCGATAATGAGTGCCCTGGTGGTGGTTATTGCCGGTCGAATCCCCTTTTTGGGACTCATCGTACCGAATCTGATTCTCCGGGGTGTGTCGGATAATGTCCGGGCGGTTCTTCCCTTAACCGCCCTCTCCGGCGCCGTTCTGCTTTTGATTTCGGATATCAGCGGAAGACTCATCATCCAGCCCTATGAAATTCCTGTCGGTTTGACCATGGGTGTAGTCGGCGGCGGGGTGTTCCTCGTAATGCTCTCCCGCTGGAGAGGCAGGCAGTATGGCTGAGATCACCCTTGCCCCCGGAAAAGAGGGGAAGTCCAAGCTGACCAAGGGGCTCAGCCGGCTGGGCTCACCGGCGGTTCTAGCCGGTTTATTGCTAGTTCTGGTGGGGTGGTTCCTGGTAGACGGTCTGGACGGGTCTACCTGGCGCTACTTTCTCCAGCGAAGGCTTCCGATGGTCGGGGCTATCGTATTGGCGTCTTGGTGTTCTGCAGCTGCTACCTTGATGCTTCAAACCGCCGGGGCCAACCCCATCCTATCCCCGGGTATTCTCGGCATCGACGCCTGGTACATCCTCATCCAGAGTCTGGCTGTGTTCTTCTTTTCCAGCGATGCCTGGATTATTCAGTCCCCCTTGCTTAACCTCGCCGTGACTCTTCCATTAATGCTGGTATACAGCACAATCCTGTTCAGCCGGATTCGCAGTACCAGGGGTGGAATGCAGCTACTATTGATCCAAGGGATTATCATGGCAGGATTTCTTTCCAGTGTAACTAATTACCTGCAAAAGATAATCGATCCCAACGAGTTTTCCCTGATTCAGACCCGGCTCTTTGCCTCGGTGACCAACATCCACGGGCCGACCCTCTTGGCCGCCCTTCCCATCTTCATCCTCTTACTGGCGGTGACTGCTGCCAAACACCGAACCCTGGATGTGCTGCTACTCGGCCGGGATCAAAGCATCAACCTCGGGTTATCCTACGGCAGGGAGCTATTTGTGGTGCTCTCTCTTGTCAGCGGGTTCACCGCCCTTTCAACCGCTGTTATCGGTCCCCTGCCCTTCCTCGGTCTGGTCGCTGTAACCCTGGCCAGGCGGACATCCCGGGGCTACACCCACCGGGAGCTGCTGATCCGCTCCATGCTCATCTCCGCCCTAGTTATGATGGCTGGCCATCTCCTGCTTACCAAGGTTATGGGTGGAGTCATCCCCCTACCCCCGATGCTGAACGTCTTTGGCGGCGGGGTATTTCTGCTGCTACTTATCAGGAGGCCCATGTTTGATTGAGGTACAATCCATTTACAAATCCTACGGCGCCCTGCCAGTCCTGGAGGGGATCTCTACCCGATTCTCCCCGGGCACCATCAGTACGATTTTAGGTTCTAACGGTGCGGGTAAGAGCACCTTATTAAACATCATGGGCCGCCTGCTTTCCCTTGACCGGGGATCTATTCTCTTGAAAGGTCAGGATATCTCCCAGGTATCTGCCAAGGAGCTGGCCAGAACCATGGCGATTCTGAAACAGAATACCCAGGTCCAAGCCCGGCTCACAGTCCGCGAACTGGTTGAATTCGGACGCTTTCCCCACAGCCAGGGGCGGATAACCCCGAGAGATAGCCATGCCATTGATCATGCCCTGGAGTTTACAGCCCTGGAGGACATCCAAGGCCGTCTAATCCAGGAACTCAGCGGCGGCCAACGGCAGCGGGCCTTCATCGCCATGGTCATAGCCCAGGAGAGCCCCCTCATTCTCCTGGACGAACCCCTAAACAGCCTGGACCTTCGCCACGGGGTCCAGATTCTTGAGCTGCTCCAGCGCCTCCGGGACGAACAGGGTAAGACCATTATCATGGTTCTCCATGATCTGAATCTTGCTCTGCATTTTTCCGACCACATCCTCGCACTCAGCCAAGGAACTATTTCCTTCGAAGGCCATCCCGAGGATTTCGCCAGGAACGACCGCTTACAACCGGTATTCGGCTTGGAATTCGACTTCCTGCCCTACAAACGGAGAACCCTATGTCTGCATTACTAAACACATCCCCGGACCCAACCCCGGATTCGAAAAAGAGCCATGTTCCCAAGGACGGGGGACACGGCAACGCACATCCGCCTTGGCTTCACACCCTCAAAGTCTCAGCAATCCGCCACGAATTTGACGACACCTGGTCGTATTTCTTGGAACTGCCCCCGGAAAAGAACCCGGCCCTTACATTTATTCCCGGACAGTTCATCCATCTGGTAGCCCCCGGGGCCCCGGTGAGTAAGCCCACCGTCCGCCACATGTCCATCGCCAGCATCCCTGAGGACGGCCACCTGCGTATTGCCATGAGTCTGGCATCCGGCAGTCCGTACAAACAGGCATTTCGGTCCTTAAGGCCCGGACAGTACCTTCAGGTATTCGGCATTACTGGAAGCTTCTCCCTGGCTTCCCTCCCGGAAAAGACCCCTCTGGTCTTCATCGCCGGGGGAATCGGTATAACCCCCATCATGAGCCTGATGCGCCACATCGCAGATAAACAGCTCAATCATCCCTGGGGCCTCATCCATGTGGCAAATACCCACCTATTTAGGTCCGAGATTGATCAGCTCTTCCCGGAAAACCCCAGAATTTACTGTTCCCGGCATGGCATAGACTCTGCCCTGGATAGCCCCGGATTGCCGGCCAGAGAGGCAGAGGAAAGACCCCAGATCGGAACCCCTCCCCCGGGGCAGGGACACAGAACCTTCGAGGTTCAATCAACCCAGTATTTTCTCTGCGGATCGGGAGGATTTCTGGCGAGTATAACCCGGAAGCTGCTGGACCGGGGTATTCCCCCGGAATCCATCCGTACAGAAGATTTTGATCACTAGGCCGGGAATAGGGGCTGGCACGGTGTATAACGGTGGGTTAGAGGCTGTAACCCTTCACCGCGGCGACACTACCAACCGCCACGCCTACACCGGAGGGGAATCCCGGTAAGAACCCCCTACTTAGCGATATTCCGAGGAGCACCTCAGTTAACATCAAAGAAGGGGATGTACAGCCCCAAGCCCAGGCCGAAATGGTAAAAGGCATTCCCCTGGCCGTCGGAGATCAACGGGGTGTACTGAACATAGGGTCCTACGGAAATGAGTACACTGGGTCCCCAGGGTGCGATGACCATCCCCAGCTGGCCGCCGATGGTGAAGGCATTCCGCCAGGTCACCTGATTCAGGGACAGGGCAGTTTCCTCAACAAATATGTATTGCCCCAGGTCGAAGAAATAGAGCATTGAATGGAATCCTACCCCGGGGGTAACCTCGGGCATCCATTGCAGGGCTAATCCCACGGGCAGCCATGCCCCGGCGCTCCAGGCTGCGGTTTCAAGGGTTTTTGTTGCAACGTTTTGCAGTCCCGTAAAAACACCCACATTCCCGCCCAGGGAGAGAATATACTCACCCGTCCTGGCGGTACGGTCGGTTACCGCTTGAATAAGGGTATCCAGAGAGGCCTGACGGATCTCCGCCAATTCGCCGGAGGCCTTGTCTCGGTATTTTTCATTCTCGGGATCGTAGGTTTCCAGATAAATTGAAATGGTGGAAAGAAGAGCAGATCCCTTCTTTATGGCGACGGCATTCTCCGGGATGGTAGAAATACCCTCTTCTAGGCTGGTAAAAAGAGCAGTCACACTATCAATATTGTTTAAGATAAAATCGGTCATGGTATAGACAGCCAGGGAGAAGTTTCCATTTTTTACATAGCTTAGGGTATGCTCGAAGAACCGCAAGAACTGGGGATAATTCGCCAGATACCGCCGGCTTCGTATGCTTAACCTGGTAATAGAATCCTCCAATGAGACATCCCGTTGTATATCGTGGATCATCGGAATCAACGAGGAGATGTCAAACAGCAGTCGGAGAATGTCTTCCTCGGGAATGACCGTTTCGGTTCCGGGAATTATTACCGACCTCAGATCGCTTCTGATCTGATCGAGCTTGGTCTTAAGTACGGGCCGGACAGCCCCCAGGGTTGTGAGTCCATTCCGAAATCTGGCCATGGCGGCGCGGTAGGTCTGAACAAAAACCGTGGTTTCGCCCCCTTCTCCTGCGACTTCCTGAACAGCCAGGCCCAGATAATCCTCCTCATTCAAGAGGATGTAGAGCTGATCGACGATCAATGAAAGCATAAAGGTGAATTCATCATCCAAATCCTCGGACCCCGATCGTAGGATGCTCTGAATCTTTGCAAAACCTGCATACAGTTCTTCCATAAACACCTCGGAATCACTCCGGGAAAACACCTTCTCTGGTGTTATGTCCGAAAGCAGATACAACTCCAGGTAGCTTGCAATAGCCTGAGAGACATCCTCTACCCCCTGCTTCACTGAAGGAACCTGGAGAAGCGGGTAGTTAAAAATGCTGTAGGTGATCACGTCTGAGATAAACCGGGATACATCCCGTATGAGCTGGATCTTCAATAGCTGATGGGTATTGAATGCCGCAACCAGGGTATTCGTCTCTAGGTACTCGATGGTATGAGAAAATACCGGCCCGTTAAAGCGGAACTGGGATAGAAGTGTTATCAGGGTCTGCTTCACCAACATGAATCCCTGACGCTCAGCACGCGTTAAGGCAATCTCCCCCAGGCCCTGAAGGAGTTCATCGGCCAGTGAATCCAAACTCCCCACTCCGGCTCTGCCGGGGGAGGGTTGGGTATAGTACTGGACGAGCCCCGGCATCTCCTGCCTAACCCCGCTAAGCAGGGGAATGAGCTGTTGTTCCGGAATCCCCTCAAAGTACTGCCTGGTTGTTGAGGGCAGGCTATTCAGAAGGCTTTGAGGATCAAGCCCAGAGGGGTCAGCCTCCCCTAACCTATCAAGTTCTTCCAGGGCGCGTTTCAAGTCTTCAGGGGGAATGCCCTGCTCTAAAATCAGCGTATCGAAGATGTTCTCTGGCAGATCAAGGTTCCCGGAATCAGGGAGGGGTGTCGGTGTACCCAACTCCGCAGTCCCGCCATCAACCTTCCAGGGGTACTCTACCGGCAAATTTCCTTGGAATTCGGTATTCCTTGGGAGCCATGGGCTTGCCGCGTCCAAAGCCTCTTGAAGGGTACGAACCGCTGGGTCATTCCGGAGTACATCATATCTACGGTATAACTCCTCTAGGGATTCATAATCATCCACTTCGATGGTGATGGTATCATTCTGTGCAGACGCTGGTTGGGAATGTATTGGTAAGCAGACGATTACCGACAGCAACAACATAGTCTTCAGTATCCTTTTCATAGGTCCTCCTACACCGTTCCTCCTGGGTAAAAGAGTGGAATCGCCTCTGCCGATGACTGAATACTAGGGATGTTGTGTGTATTGATAGATACAAGATATATGGTGCGTTTTGCACTCTTTTACGTACTTAAAACACTGTTCGTAATCCCCGCCAGTGTAACATGGATAATCCCGGGAACTCCTCCATACCGGAATTAAGGAACAAATCTACGACTCCAGGCTGTTGTACACTATCCTATGAACCGTATCTTTTTATACACAATTCTGGTCCTTCTGGTGGTATCCGGAGCCTCTTTAGGCGCCGAGCCGGTGAAGGCGCTCACGGACACCCTTAATCGGGAAGTACCCCTGCTCATGGAGGAGTACCAGGTACCTGGAGTCGCCATTGCGGTAATAAGCCGGGGGGAGATCAAGAGCATCCTGTACTTTGGCAGCGCTGATCCCCTCTTGAATATGCCCATGAGTGCTGATACTCGGTTTAGAGTGGAGTCTATCTCTAAATCGGTAAGCGCCTGGGGACTCCTCTCTCTGGTTGAACGAAACAAACTCAGTCTGAACACCCCGGTAGAGGCATATCTCCGGGACTGGTCCATACCCGAGAGCCCCTACGACACCGGCAGCATCACTCTCCAGGCCCTCTTATCCAACAGTGCGGGGATGCCCCTGGGCAGCTTTGACAACGAGTACAATCCCCGGATGCCCCGCCCGGATGCGGCCCAGGTCCTTTCCCAGGAAGCGGTCTTGATGCAGCCCCCGGGCAAAGGCTTTTCCTATTCCAACACCGGTTTTAATATCCTGGAGCTGGTCGTAGAATCCCAGACGGGCAAGCCGTTTCCGGATGTTATGGCAGAGTCAATTCTGCACCCCCTGGGTATGGAAGGCGCCAGCTACCGATGGACCCAAGAACTGGACAGCACCCTTGCCCGGGGCCATGATCTGGCGGGCAACCGGGTGGATACCTACGTGTACCCTAACCTCGCCGCAGGCGGACTCTTCGCCGGGGTGGAAGACATCGCCCGGTTCGTACAGGCAGGTATGGCACCGCCCTTTCATGCCGAATTCAGCCCTCTGTCCCCGGAGATGATGTATACATCCCAAAGCCCCTGGGTCCCCATTACCAACCTCTACCGGTTGGTTGCGGATTTCTACGGTTTTGGCGTCTTCGGCGAGATCCTGGCAGATGGCAGCAGGGCAATCTGGCACGGTGGGCAGGGCCACGGGTGGATGACCCATTTCCACAGTATTCCGGAATCGGGGGACGGAATCGTCATTCTCACCAACAGCCAGCGCAGCTGGCCCACCATCTCCCGCATCCTGAATCTCTGGACCGAAACCAGCGGCCATCCACCGGTTAAAATGGGCAGAATTATCCACGGGGCTGGACTTCTAGGGGTGCTCACCTGGGTTCTGGCCATCCTGGCCTGTGTATTGATTGTGGTTGTTTTCCAGGGGATTCTAACGGGCCGGCGCTCCTTCAGACCCTGGACAGGATACAAAGCCGTTTCCCGGAGTCTGGCGGGCTTGGTGGGAGCCGCGATGCTGACCGGATTGGTCTGGGCGGCAAACCAGCCCTACCTGATGAGCACCAGTCTCTTCCCCGGAAGGGCGGAGCAGGCCGGTCTGGCCCTGGGGGCCATGGGCATCGGACTAGTGTGCTGGGCTTTGCTGCCTCCGGTTCATCCTTATACCCGAGAGGGATCCCCGTGAGGCGGGAGAAAAACAGTCTCGGGTTTTCCGATGCCCGAAACCGGTAATATAGCCAAAATTGGTTAGGGTAAAAGTGCCCTATGTTATGGAAACACCTCCGAAAGTTCGTACAATGGAATTATTAGGGGGGTGTCCATGGATAAGGCACGTTTTTTCGAATGGATAGAGCGGCACCGCCGGGTTCTCTACGCTGTATCCATTCCATGCATACTCGGACTCATGGGGCTAGTGTATCTTTTAGTATACTATACTGGGGGAGTACGCTTTGTGTACTCCCATACCATGTACATCCCCATACTGCTGTCGGGGTTTATTTTCTTGATTAAGGGCGGCCTGGCTGCAGGCATCCTGGCCGGGGTGCTTTTGGGTCCCATCATGCCCCTGAATACCCTGACCGGGGAGATGCAGGAGACGATAAACTGGGTCTACCGCCTGGTATTTTTCACCGGGATAGGGCTGTTCAGCGGGGCGGCGGGGGATTCCGCCCGGGCATTCATTCATCACTTCCGGTGGTTATCCCAGCATGATCCGGTTACCTCCCTTCCCAACCGAACCGCCCTCTTTGCCTCCCTAAAACATCGATTGGGTTCCAAACAGTCCTCCGGGGAACCGGGATTGAGCTTATTTCTCCTGGAAATCGAGAATGCCCTGGAGCTTTCGTCCTCCTTCGGCTTCGGAATAACCGACTACGCCCTGCCGGTGGTGGCCCGGAGGATGAAGTCCGGTAAAATCGCCCTAGAGGTGTACCAAACCGGATCGCGCCAGCTGGGCCTGGTAGTGCCGTGCAATCACTCTAACCATCAGAGCCCCCAGGGTGCAGCCGCCGCGATTATGGAGGAGTGCCAGGAGGCTATTCAGTACGGTAGAATTCCGGTGCACCTGGATGTGCGGTTGGGCTCGGTACCCCTGCCCCGGGAAGAAACAGATCCCCGGGTACTTCTCCAGCAGGCTGAAACTGCCCTGGCAGAGGCAGAACAACAAGAAGCAAGCCACCGGGATTATGACGCAGTAATGATTCAGGGGATTTCCGAGTCAGTGGAGCTGCTGGGAGAGCTCAAGCGGGCTGTACTGGAGGGGCAGATTGATATGCACTACCAGCCGAAGGTCGACCTTCGCTCCGGTCGGGTCTACGGGGTTGAGGCCCTCATGCGGTGGAATCACCCTGAAAAGGGAAGCATACCCCCGGGTCGCTTCATTCCCCGGGCTGAACAGAGCACCCTCATCCAGCTGATTACCGACTTCGCCCTGGAACGATCCCTGGCACAGCTGGCCGCCTGGCATAAGACCGGTATGGATCTAACCATGGCAGTCAACATCTCCACCCGGAACCTGCTACAACCGGGGTTTACCGCCATGGTGTTGTCTACCCTGGAACATCTCGGTATTTCCGGGGAATATTTAGAGCTTGAGGTGACCGAGGGTGCCCTGATGATGGATATGGAGCGGACCCTGGAGGAGCTTACCCAGCTTGCCGAGGCCAATTTGGTTATTTCCATTGATGATTTCGGTACCGGATATTCGAGCCTCCAGTATCTGCACCAGATGCCGGTGTCCCTGCTCAAGATTGATCAGTCCTTCATCCGACGGCTGCCGAAAGACAGGAGTGCGGGCCATATCCTGGATGCAGCGGTGAGCCTGGCGCATAACCTGGGCATTAAAACCATCGCCGAGGGAGTCGAAGACCGGCGGGTATTTGATTACCTTCAGACCACCGGCTGCGATATGGCTCAGGGGTTTTTAATTGCCCCGGCCATGGATGCCCCTGGTTTTATCCGGTGGTACCAGAGCTGTCAGGGCGTCTGGAAGCCTGGGGATCCGGCGAATCAACCCCAGACCTGAAATACACCCAGGGATAGACAGCCAAGGGAATGGCCGCCAGGGAGAGCATGGCCCACCCCAAACCCAGGCGGTCCGCAGCTAATCCGAAGAGAGGCGAGATTACCGCCACCAGAAGGGTTTTAAGCTGGCTTTCCCCCGAAAGCCCCGAGGCCATCACCGAGCCTTTGATCTGCTCACTGAGTACCCCGAGGGTTCCTGGGCGGCGCAAATTCTCCACTACGTAGAAGGCTATGAAGAGCACTACCGCCCCGATTTGAACCGAACCCAGCAAAAACAGGCCTATTCCGATTATGGCGAAGACACCGAACAGATAGGTGCCGTTCAGAGCGCGGTGTTTGGCATTAACGGCGGAATGAAACCGTCCCGAACGGGAACTGGCCGCACTGGAAAGCAGGTACAACAGGGAGTACATGATTCCGGTCACAACGGCCACCCTTTCGGTTTCCTGGAAACTCGCTACCAGGGGAAGCGAAAGGGCCAGGGTCTTCAAGATGGGTTGAATATAATCCTTCACAGCCTTGAAGCTGGCGTCGAACACACTGGAATTTATCAGCGTGCGCCGGATGGTACTGCTGGTAAACAGACCCAGAAAGCTGCCCAGGGTACGGGTGACCGCCCGCCACCCCCGGAGCGACTCCCGGTTTTCGCAGTCCTGGTCCTCATCACAGGAGAAGTCCAGGCTCCGCGGATAGGTCAAGATCAAGAGACCTCCCAGGATGTAGGGAATGATCGACCAGAGAAAGACTGAGCGAAAACTACCGGAAAAGAACACCAAGAAGGCGGCGATGAGGCTGGAAAGGGCGGATCCCTTTTGCGACCAGCCCCGGGTATGACCGTAGTATTCCACCCGCTGATCAGCCATACCCTGCTGTTTCAGGTACTCCATGATCATGGCCTTGTGGGTGCCCGAGCGGAAGCTTTCCCCAAGGGCAAAGAGTACCATGGCCCCCAGGTAGAAGCCGAAGCCCGGCAGGAAGTAGAAAACCAGGAAGCTCAGAATGTAGCTCCCGAAGGCCAGGACCATGGATAACCTGCGGCCCCAGCTATCCGCTAAAATGCCCGTGGGTATTTCGGTGAGGTTGGTGGCAATCTCCCGGACCGAGTAGAGGATTCCGATCTGGAAAAAGCTGATGCCCATCTCCCGGAAAAAGAGGATCAAAAAGGGATCGAAAAACTTCAGGTTTTTGAGAAACCCGTAGGCGGAGAATTTTACGTACTGGAGGTCCTTTTTCATGGATTCCGGTGTACCACGGAACCCGCCAGGGAATCCAGCCCCGGGATGAGGCGGTCGCACCACGCGTCAAATTCCGGATCGGGAACCTGGAGTTCGGGATGGGATAATACGTAGTCCAGGGTCTCTCTGACTCCCTGGTCGAAGCGGATCGTGGCAGTGAACCCCGGTACCAGACGCTTGAGTTTGGCATTGTCAAATACCACGGAGTTTGCCTTATCGCCGAGCAGACTGCCGTAAAGATCTCCGGTATCCCAGGCAGCCAGAGAGGAGCTGGCTATGTAATAGGGTTTCAACTCTACTCCCAGAGCCCGGGCGATGGACCGGTAGATCTGATTCCAGGTCAGGGTCTCATCACTGGTAATCTGCACCGCCTCTCCCAGGGCATGGATATTGCCTAACAGCCCGATAAAGCCGGGGGCGAAGTCCCTGGCGTGGGTCATGGTCCACAGGGAGCTGCCGTCGCCGTGAATGATTACGGGTTTTCCTTCCCGCATCCGCTGCACCACCTGCCAACTGCCCTGAGCACCGTGGACTCCCAGGGGCACGGACCGTTGATCGTAGGTGTGGCTGGGGCGCACAATGGTTACCGGAAAGCCTTCCCGGCGGTAGAGCTCCATGAGGTACTCCTCGCAGGCGATTTTGTTCCGGGAGTACTCCCAGTAGGGGTTGGCCAGGGGGGTGCCTTCGGTAATCCGGTAATCCGATAAGGGCTTTTGGTAGGCCGAGGCGGAACTGATAAAAAGAAACTGCTTTGTCCGTCGGGCAAACAATCGGTAGTCACGCTCGAGTTGGCTGGGGACGAAGGCAATAAAATCCGCCACCGCATCAAACTCCAGGCCCTCCAGCTTCCGGGCCATGAGGGCCTCGTCGTTCACATCGCCCTGGATAACGTGAGCCCCTCCGGGCAGTTCGCTGTTCCGGTTTCCCCGGTTTATGAGGTAGAGTTCGTGGCCCTGGGCCAAAAGCTGGCGGGAGATTTCGGTACTAATGGTTCCGGTTCCGCCGATTAGTAGGATTTTCATAGTTTCTCTGCTCCTTTCGTATGGGTCGCGTGGCATTTCCTGGTGATGCCTACCTGGGATCTCCGGTGGGGGCCTGCCCTTTCGGATGGATCCTGGGCGTGGCGTTCATCCGGACCTCCGGCACCCCCCCTTGAAGCGCCCCGGGGGATCATCAGTTAGGCAGGCCTCTAAACCCTGGCCAGCCCATGCCCCGGGAGATCCTCTGGGTTTGTCCTACGGCCGCTTCCGGACCGGGGTTTCCGGGGTTGTGCCTATTCCAAGGCCAGGGTGTAAATCCGATAGATATCCTCGGCGCCCAGTGGTACGTAGTTTCCCAGGGTTCGGGTACCGCGGTCTGTGGCTTTTTCCGCCATCTTATACAGGGATTCAGCGCCGATGTTCAATTCTTTCAGGGTTACGGGCATTCCGATGGACCGGGAAAAGGCCTTGTAGGCCTGGATACCCCGGCGGGCGGTGAGTTCCGGATTGAAGTAATCCGGTTCCACCCCCCATACCTCCACTGCCCAGCGGACAAACCGTCCCAGATTATGGTGGAGAACGTGCTGCATCCATGCGGGGAAGACGACAGCCAGTCCGGCCCCGTGGGTGACATCGTACATTCCCGAGAGCTCATGTTCAATATCGTGGCTGGCCCAGTCTCCGGTTCGGCCCACATCCAGGGCGTTATTATGGGCCATCTGGCCGGTGAGCATCAGTTCAGACCAGGCATCGTAGTTGTGAGGCTCGGCCAGCACCCGGGGCACCACGGAGATAAGGGTCTTCATGGCCGCTTCCAACAGCCGGTCGGTCAGCTCCACGGGAGCGGCGTTGGTGAAGTAACGCTCCATGAGGTGGGCCATGATGTCCGATGCCCCGGCCCCGATCTGGTATGCCGGCAGGGTAAAGCACCACTCGGGGTTTAGGATGGAAAACCGGGGATAGATCAGCTCATGGCCGAATCCGCGCTTCAGGCCGCCGTCTTCATTAGTAATAACACTGGCGTTGCTGGATTCGCTGCCGGCCGCGGGGATGGTGAGCATGGTTCCCACAGGCAGAGCCGCTGAGGGTTGGGCGGTTCCCTGGTAAAATTCCCAAACCGTATGCTCCGCCGGAACCCCCAGGGCAATGGCCTTGGCAGAATCAATGACGCTGCCGCCCCCCAGGGCGATTATACAGTCGATATTGTTCCGGCGGCAGAGTTCTATGCCCTGTTCCACCAGGGAAAGCCGGGGATTCGGTTTTACCCCACCGAGCTCAAAGACCTCCAGACCGGCGTTGCGCAGATTTTCTGCGGCCCGGTCAAAGAGCCCGTTTTCTTTTACCCGGTTGCTTCCGAAATGTACCAGGACCTTGGTTCCGTACTGGGCGGCCTGGCTCCCCAGGTGTTCTTCCATTCCTCTACCGAAGAGGATTCTGGTTGGATTATAAAAAGAAAATGTATTCATGATCCCATCCTAAACCCTGAAGTCAACTCTAGGTCAAGAACTAATTAGCCCAGGCAGAGGGCTTCGATTCTAGTGTCCCGGGAACCCGGAGGCCGTGGTGGCATCTCTGGTCCTTCCGGATTTCGAGCCCGGTAGACTCCGGGGACCACCTCCAGCAGCCCCGGGTCGCTCCATTCGTGCCAATCCCGGGGCGCAGTCTTCGTGCCAACTAAAAAGTAGTAAACCTTTCGCGATTTTCGAACCGGGCGGATAATGGCCTAGGTCAACATGCAGCGGTTCGGGACCGACGGATTCCCGGGGCTGCAAAATCTATAGGAGGTTTGTATGTCAAATACAGCGTCGCAAGCCGGAACGTTCAGGACCAACGTTCAGCGCTTTGGCCGGTTCCTCAGCGGAATGATCATGCCCAACATCGGCGCATTCATCGCCTGGGGACTCATCACCGCCCTGTTCATTCCTACAGGATGGCTGCCCAGCGAGAAACTCGCCAGCCTGGTTGGACCCATGATCACCTATCTGCTGCCACTGCTCATCGGGTACACCGGCGGTAAGATGATCTGGGGTGTCCGAGGCGGTGTGGTAGGTGCTATCGCCACCATGGGAGTCGTCGTAGGAACCAGCATTCCGATGTTCATCGGAGCTATGATCATGGGTCCCCTGGGCGGCTGGGTCATCAAGATGTCCGACAAGGCTGTTGAGGGAAAGGTTCCGGTAGGCTTCGAAATGCTGGTGGACAACTTCTCGGCAGGCATCCTGGGCATGGGTGTGGCCCTCCTGGGATTCTTCGTGATGCAGCCCATCCTGACGGTAATTATCGCAGTCCTCCAGGGCGGCGTAGACTTCATCATTACCGCGGGAATCCTGCCCTTCGTCTCCATCTTCATTGAGCCGGGGAAGGTGCTCTTCCTGAATAACGCCATCAACCATGGAATTCTTTCGCCCATGGGGATTCAACAGGTTCAGGAAACAGGAAAATCCATTCTCTTCCTCCTGGAAACCAACCCTGGACCGGGATTGGGAATCCTTCTGGCGTACTGGGCATTCTCCAGGGGCAACGTAAAGGCTTCTGCCCCCGGCGCCATCATCATCCACTTCTTCGGCGGTATCCACGAGATCTATTTCCCCTACATCCTCATGCGGCCCATCCTGATTCTGGCTGCCATTGCCGGGGGTGCATCGGGCGTTCTGACCTTTATGATTACCGGAGCCGGCGAAGTAGCCACCCCCTCACCGGGAAGTATCTTCGCTCTGTTAGCCGTTGCGCCTAAGGGCGGCATGATCCCCGTACTCCTGGGAATCCTGGTATCAGCAGCCGTTTCCTTCGTGGTTGCCATGCCCTTCGTGAAGAGATACGCAGCTCAGGATGCCGAGGCCGGAAAATTGGATGATGCCAAGGCTGCTGTTAAGTCTATGAAGCATAGCGGAACGATCACCAACATCGTATTCGCCTGCGATGCCGGTATGGGTTCCAGTGCCATGGGAGCCAACAAGCTCGGTAAACTACTGAAGGCCGAAGGGCTGGACATCAAGGTAGAACACTGCTCGGTGGACGAAATTCCAGGCTCAGCCCAGGTAGTTATCTGCCACCGGGATCTTGCCGACCGGGTCAAGCGAGCCGGAACCAAGGCCCAGGTGGTGAGTGTTACCAACCTGGTCAATGCACCTGAGTATGCCGATGTGGTTACACTGGTAAAGGAAAGCCACGCCTAGAACTCCCTATACCTCAGGGCTGGAAGCCCTAGGTCGCGGCAAAGAACAAGCCGAAAGGGCCTTCGCTGCCCCAACAGTTTGAGGGCCCTTTCGTTATCACTAGTATAGTACATGGGGACAAAAATGAGTTTTATTCAATACATAACAAGAAACAAGGCGGTCATCTGCGGGCTCAAAGCCACGGACTGGCAGGATGCCATTCTCTCCGGCGGCAAGGTGCTTCTGGATCAACAGGGGGTTACCCCCGGCTACCTCAAGACCATCGTGGACAAGTGCAAGGCTAACGGCCCCTACATTGTTATAGCCCCGGGAATCGCCATGCCCCATGCCCGCCCCGAAGAAGGGGCACGCTCCCTCTGTTACGGCATTGTAACCCTGGCTGAACCGGTGGTCTTCGGAGATCCGGATAACGATCCCATCTCCCTGCTCATATTTATGGCTGCAGCCAGCGTGCGGGAACACAACGAACAGGCGGTCAGCCAGATTGCCGACATCTGCGATGATGAGGACCTGGTGGCATCCATTATGAATGCCAAATCTGATAAGGAAATACTCGCCCTGCTGAAAGGGGCTCAGGAGAAGATATGAAAACCAAGGCAGTACGATTATACGGAAAAATGGACCTCCGTCTGGAGGAGTTTGAGCTCCCCCAGATCGCAGAGGATGAAATATTGGTACGGGTTGTCTCAGACAGTATCTGCATGAGCAGCTACAAAGCGGCCCTCCTGGGTGCGGAACACAAGCGGGTACCCGACGATGTGGCAAACAATCCCATAATCATCGGCCATGAACTCGCCGGGGAGGTTGTGGAAGTGGGATCCCAGTGGAAGGACCGATACCAGGAGGGTATGCGGTTCAGTCTGCAGCCCGCCCTGAACTACCAGGGCTCCATGAAGAGCCCCGGATACTCCTACCCCTACTGCGGGGGAGACGCAACCTACATGATCCTGCCCCGGGAGGTGATGATCATGGACTGCCTGCTGCCCTACCGGGGAGAAGGATTCTTCAAGGCCGCCCTCTCGGAACCCTACTCCTGCGTTATCGGCGCCTGCCGGTCTCTCTTCAGGACCGACCGCCACAATCACAACCATTACATGGGCATTCGGGAAGGCGGGAAGATGGCCATCATCGGCGGCTGCGGTCCCATGGGATTGGCAGCCATCGATTACGCCCTGTCCGGTGAGTTCCGGCCAAATCTGCTGGTGGTTACCGATCTGGACGATCGGCGGATTCAGCGGGCCCGGGAGCTCTTTGAGCCCAAGGCGGCTAAACAGGGAATCAGCCTGCTCTTCGTGAATACCGGGACCCTGGACACCCCCAAACAGGACCTGATGAAACTGACCGGGGGGGATGGATTCGATGATATACTGGTCATGGTTCCCTCGGCGGGGGTTCTGGAGCTCTCCGAATCCCTCCTGGGTTTTAACGGCTGTCTAAATTTCTTTGCCGGGCCCACGGATACCAGCTTCTCTGCCAGGGTAAACTACTATGACATCCATTATTTAGAGAAACACATCATCGGAACCACCGGAGGAACCGTGGACGATATGCGGGAGGCGTTAAAACTCATGGAAGAGGACAAGACCAATGTGGAGGTTCTGGTAACCCATGTGGGGGGATTGGATGCCGCCGCCCAAGCGACCCTCCACCTTCCTGAGATTCCCGGGGGTAAAAAATTAATCTATACGGGGATTCAAATGCCCCTGATCGCCCTGGAGGACCTGCCCGACCTTTCAAGCCAGTCCGACCTTTACAAGGGCTTGGCGGAAATTGTAGGAGCAAACCGGGGCCTTTGGAGTGTGGAAGCGGAAAATTACCTGCTGAAAAACGCCCCGGCCATCTAGCCGGCACCGGCATCGGAACCGAGAAGGAGTTCACACCGTGAGTCTAACCATACTTACCCTGGGCCTGAGCCCAGCCATACAAAAGACCATCGTTTTTCCAGATTTTGAGTACGGCGAGGTAAACAGGGCCCAAAGCTACATCATTGATGCTGCGGGAAAAAGCGTGAATGTGGCACGGGTCCTGCATCAGGCCGGATGTCGGGTCCAGGCCATGTTCCCCGCCGGCTCGGAGAACGCCGGGTACTTCGCCCAGCTCTGCCGCCGAGACGGACTGGAGCCCGCCATGGTGGAGTACCCCGGGCGTATCCGGACCTGCATTACCCTGGTAAACCGTAGGGACGGGGAAGGTACCGAGTTGGTGGTTAACGAGCCCGAAGGGTTTCCCGCCGAGGGGGAACAAGAATTCTTCCAGGCTGTCCTCGGGCGGCTGGACCAGGGTTTCGATGCCCTTATTGTATCCGGCAGCCGGCCGAAGGGGTTCTCCGAAACCCTGCTGCCCGAGATCATCCACCAGGCTCGAAAGCGGAATATCTTCGTCGCCGCCGATATCACCGGTACGGACCTTTCCGCCTCATGCCTGGATACCGATCTACGTCCGGACCTGATAAAGATCAATGACCGCGAACTGGCTGCCACCTTCCCGGACCGGGGCAGTCTGGAGCAAACCATCGCCGACCTGTCGGTCCAGTATAATACCCTGGTAGTTATCTCCCGGGGATCCCGGTCCACCCTGGCTGCCCAGGAGGGATCGGTGCTGGAGGTACCCAGCCGGGTGGTTCCCGCAGTGAACCCCATCGGCTGCGGAGATTCCATGACCGCCGGCATTACCCAGGGGCTCTTGGAACGGCAGGGACTGTATCCCAGCATCGAATTGGGGATCCGGTACGCCGCCGCCAACGCGGTAAGCCTGCACCCCGGATGGATCCTGGAAACAGTCGAATCACCCCAAAACAACACCACCAGTACCAAATAAAGCGAGGTAACCCATGGTACAAAACACCATAACCATAGCAAACGCCACAGGACTGCACACCCGACCCGCAAAACGGATCGTCGCCAAGGCGAAGGAATACGAATCGACCCTGACCCTGACCTTCGGAGAAAAACAGGCGGATCTTAAAAGCCTTTTAAAGGTCATGAAGCTGGGGATAACCGGCCGCAAGGAAGTAACCCTGAGCTGCCAGGGCCCGGATGAAGAAACGGCTCTGGCGGAACTAACCCACGCCCTGGAGCACCTGGAGGACTAGGCATGAGCATCGAAATACTCTCCCCGGGCATCGCCAAGGGGCATATAAAACGCCTGGCCCAGGTGGCCATGGATTTTCCCCGGACCGTTTCCAAGGACCGGGTCCAGGACGAACTGGAGCGCTTCCGCGTCGGGAGAAGCCGGGCCATGGATACCCTCCGAGGGATTATCGAGAAAACCGCCCGGGAGATTGGTCCCGAAGAGGCGGAAATTTTCGAGGGCCACCTGGAACTCATGGAGTCCGACGACCTGTCCCAGGAGGTGGAGCAGTACATCCAGGGTCAGCTCATGTCCAGCGAGGCTGCGGTGGACCGATTCGCCCAGGAAAACGCCGCGGACATGGAGGCCCTGGAGGATGAATACTTCCGCCAGCGCGGCCAGGATCTGCGGGATATCGGGGTGCAGCTGATCCGGGCCATCCAAGATTCCGATGCCGCCGGTTCTCAGGACCCGGAAACCGGCACCGCACCGAGGGAAAACGACGGCTGCTCAGGGAGCACCGAGGAGTCCCCAGGGTGCATCCTGGTGGCCGAAGAGCTTTCCCCCTCCCAGACCGCATCCTTGGATTTCTCCGCCGTCCGAGGGCTGATTTTGGCCCGGGGGGGTAAAAATTCCCACGCGGCCATCATTGCCCGGGCCCAGGAACTGCCCGCCCTGGTCGTCACCGATGTAGGGACATTCGAATCCCTCCAGGAAGGAACCCTCATATATGTAGATGCAAACCAGGGTGCCCTACTGACCCACCCGGACAAGAACCAGCAAGCCCGGTTGGACGCCCTGATTTCCCAGGAGCAGGAGCTGCGCGCCAAGGCGGCCCAGGCGGTGGAGCTTCCGAGCCGGACCGCCGACGGCCAGCACCTGGGCATATTCGCCAACGTTGGGGTGCCCGGGGACATCCGGACGGCAGGAGAGAACCGAGCCGACGGCATCGGGCTGTTCCGCACCGAGTTTCTGTTCATGCAGTCCGGCGCCGCTCCCACCCAGGCCGACCAGGCCCGGGTTTACCGCCAGGCCGTACAGACCCTGGATGGGAAGCCGGTCATCATACGCCTCCTGGATACCGGGGCCGACAAACCCCTTCCCTATTTGGAACTGCCTACCGAGGAAAATCCCTTCTTGGGAATTAGGGGGATTCGGCTGCTTCTGGATCATGAAGACTACCTGCGGACCCAGCTGCGGGCCCTCATCGAAGCCAGCGTCTCCGGCACGGTGCACGTCATGATTCCCATGGTAGCCGGATTGGAATCCATACGCCGGGTCAAGGCGCTGCTCTTCCAGGAGAAACAGGATTGGGCCGAGGACATCCGCCTGGGGGTGATGGTCGAAACGCCGGCCTCGGTGATCCTCATCGAGGATATCCTCCGGGAGGTAGATTTCATCAGCATCGGCACCAACGATCTGACCCAGTACACCCTGGCGGCCGACCGGGGAAACCCCGCCTTAGCCCGGTACTACGACGAGCTGCATCCCGCGGTGCTGCGGAGTATTGCCAAGGTTGTAACCGCCGCCCGGGCCCAGGGCAAGCTCAACGGGATCTGCGGTGAACTGGCCGGAAACCTGCTCGCCCTGCCCTTTTTTGTGGGAATCAGCGTGGGCGAACTCAGCTGTGCTCCGAAACACATCGGCGCCATGAGGCTGCTGTTGTCGGCCATTGATTCAACCCAAGCCGCCCAACTGAGCCGGCGGATCCTCGCCCTCTCCAGCCCCCAGGAGGTCCGCCAGGAACTCGAGGCCTTCAGGGAAACCGTAAGGGTACCATGAAAGACCGTCAGAAGCAGATTCTTCAGCTGCTGGTAACCAGTGAGAGCCTCCTAAAAATTGAGGACATCGCCCGGACCTTTTCCATCGGACGAAGGACGGTAAGCCGGGACCTGGATACCCTGGAACGCTGGCTGTCCCTCAGGGGAGTGGTGCTGGAGCGCAAACCCAGCCAGGGTGTCCGGATTAACAGTCTCGGAAAGGACATGCAGTCGCTTTTAAGCGATCTGCATTCCCGGGATCAGTTTATCGAGACCCTGGCAGCGCCGGTCCGCCAGAATCTGATTCTGCTCTACCTGCTCTTTGCGAACCGGGAGGTGAAGATTTCCGAGATCGCCAATACCTTCTTCGTCAGCGATACCTCGGTCTGGAAGGACCTGCACCAGATTGACCAGGATATACTCCCCCTGGACCTTCAACTGGACCGGATGAAGGGGGTGGGTATTCGCCTTTCGGGCCCCGAGCAGACCCAACGCCTGCACTTCATCCGGGTTCTAACCCGGTTGTTCTCCTCCCGGACCATCATCCCCTTCCTCTACGGACGGCCCACCGATCCCGATGCTGCCCCGGGGACCCCCGGGAGGGCTCCCGGGGGGTCTCCCGGAGGAAGCCAACCCGGGCGGACAAACCGGAACGATCCGGCAACCTCCTTTGCCGGGACTCCGGCCTCCCCCGAAGCAGGCCGGCCTGGCGGTACGGGCAAGAAGGATCCGCGGGCCTCGGTTTCCGGGGCGCAGGCCGCCTCGGATTCCGCCCCACATCCGGGGCAGGCTGGCTGGGACGCCGCCTCGGTTTCTCAGAATCCGGGAAAACCCCGCACCCTGGAGGAGGAGCGCCTAACCATGATCCTTCGGCGGATGCAGTTTCCCGAGCACCGGGATGCGGTAATGTCGCTCATTCACCGGCTGTCCGAGGCGGTGGGGTACCAGTTCACCATGTCCGGGGAGGTACTGCTCTTCTTCTATCTCCAACTGAGTTACCACCGCATCAAATCCGGCGCCCTGGTAAACCGGCTAACCCGCCGGGGACTGGTGTACCTGCATACCCCCGACCACCCCGCGGGGCACCCGGGGCTGCACCTCCTCGATCAAACCAGCCGTACCCTCCAGGAGCTCTGCACCCGGTTCTTTAACGGCCGGCTGCCCGAAGAAGAGGCTCAGCTCTTGGCCGTGATTCTGACCGTCCAGGAGGTGGGTGATTCCATCAGCGATCCGGACTTCGAAACCCTGAAACGCCAGGGAAGCCCCTGGGAAAACGCCTACGCCCTCACCCCCCCGGAGGTTCTGGCCCAGGGCCGGCGTATCGCCGAGGAATTCGGTCAGCTCGACCGCCGGCTCTACTACCTCAACGAAGAACTCATCCAGCGCTTCAGCCACAGCATGGCAGCCCTCTGCACCCGGATTACCTACGGAATCCCCTACTGGCACGGCGATTGGGGACGCCCCGGGGGAGAGCATTGGCACCGCCGGGAAAAAACCGCCGTTCTCACCCGGACCCTGCGCAGCCTCGGCATTACAGACCCCGATCCCCGGGATGTGGAGTATCTGCTCCTGCACTTCCAAGCCCTGGCAAACATGGGGCTGGAGGGCTCCAGCCTGCGTCCCCGGTGCCTGGTCTGCTGCTTCGAAGGCATCGGCCTAGCCGCCTACCTGCAGACCATCCTCTCCCAGGAGTTTCCCGAGCTGGATCTGGTTGAGTCCACGGCGGTGTATAAAATCCGCCAAAGCTATCTGGAGGACCATCACATCGACCTGGTCCTCTCCACCTTCCCCATTGAGGACATAAAAACCCCGGTCATCCCCATCGAACTGCCCCTAAACCGCCAAACCATCCAGAACCAGGTGAGCCGGGCCATCCAGGGCATGCAGACATCCCTGGGCTCCTCACCCCCACCCTCCCCGGATCAGGCCCTTCCGGCGGCCGTCCAGCACCAACCCGACTTCCAAACCATTTGGGGGTTCATCAACGGCTTCCGGGTCCTGGTTCACAGCGGCGAGACCGGAGAAGAATCCCTCCTCCACCACATCGCCAGGTCCTGTACCAGGACCCTCGGGGATTGTCTGATTCTTGAGGGTGATTTGAATGCCCGGGAGCTGCTCGGCCCCCTGCATATACCGGAACTGGATCTGAGGATATTTCACTGTAAGTCCCGGGCCGTTACCGAGCCCCAAGCCGGTATAATCACCCAGGCTCCCCAGAACCCCTGCCTCTATCTGCTCGCCCCCAATCCCTGTCCGGAGTCCCAGCGCCGCCTGCTCTCCCGGGTTACCGTATCCCTCATCGAGTCCCCGGCCTTCGCGAAAGCCATTCTCTCCGGGGAGATTCACACCATCCGCCGGGAACTATTGACCATTTACCGGGATCTTTTGTAGTTCCAGTACACGAAAAACCCCGCTGATACGTCACACTATATGATGACGATGAACCAGGAAGAACACCCACACCCTAGCGAACGCCATAAACTCGAGGCCGCCTACCGCCAGGAACATCCCCGGCTCCTGGCCCGGCTGCGGGCTACGGGGCGGAGCCTGGAAGAAGCCGAGGACCTGATTCACGATGTGTATGCCGAAACCATGGCCCGGGTGTCCCTCATCTCGAGAATTCGCAACCTCCCGGCCTGGATAAACGCCCTGCTCAAACGCCGAACCATTGATGCATGGCGGCATGACCAGGTCCGGCAACGGGCCGGACACATCGACCTGGGGGAGGAAACCATCCAAGAGATTATCGCCGGCGCCGGCCTTGATCCCATGGAGCAGTTCATCCGGGAAAACCTGGTGGATGCCCTGAACGACAGCATCGCCGCCCTACCCCCTGCCCAGCGCTGGGTCATCGAAATGCAGATGTTCCAGGGACTAACCTTCCGGGAACTCGCCGAGATGAGCGGAGAATCCATGGACACCCTCTCCGCCCGGAAGCGCTACGCCCTGGCGAACCTGTCCCGGGCGCTGCGCCACTGGATCGAGGACTGAGGGCATCGCGGAACCGGGAAGCCCCAGGGCTGACCGGGCCATTACATGAAAAACAGGCCGGATCCCCCGGCCAGGAGGAAGACTATGTCGGATTATGATACGAATAATGCACAGAACACCGGGGCGGGAGACCAGCCCTCGGATTACCAAGGCTCCACCGGGTCGGGTAAGCGGCCCTACCTGGATTTCCGCGACTGGTGGGATGACCGCCGGGTGTACCAGAAGGTTCTGGTCGTCCTGGGTTTTGTCATCCTCGGAGCCGGGGCCATCGCCCTGTTTGGCTGGATCATTATGGCCCTGTGGAACTGGCTGATGCCGGACATCTTCGGCCTGAAAGAAATAAGCTACTGGCAGGCCTGGGGGCTGTTCCTGCTCAGCTCCCTGCTGTTCAAGGGAATGGGTTCGGAGGAATCCTCTAAACCCAGCGACCGTCGGCGAAAACGCCGGATAAAGCGCTATATTCGCCAAACCGGCGAGGATGTTGCCCGGGAGGATCGGGAATGAGCCACCAGGTAACCATCGAACGGCCCCGATCCGTCGCCTTCGGGATACTGCTCCTCGCCGGAATCGTAACAGGAATCTTCACGTCCCTTCCTGCCCTGGAATCCCCGGACTACCTGCAGAACCTGGTACACATGAAATCAGATATTCATCTGGCAGCGGTGTTCCAGGCATTGATGGCAGGGGTATATGGCGCCATTGCGGTAATTTTGTACCCCCTCATTGCCATGGAGGATCCCGGGAAGGCCAGGGGATACCTGGTATTCCGGGGTATAGGGACGGCCTTTTTATTCGTAGGTATTGTAACCCTGCTTCTCTTTGAACCCCTGGGGGCCTACGCCGCCCAGAGCACAGGTTCGGGGATGGCGCAGTCCGAAGATCCGGCGCTGCTGGGTTCCCTGCTGCGCCAGGGCAGAGACTGGCTAAACCATATCGGGATGGTACTGCCCTGGAGCATCGGGGGCGGTATTCTGTATCTGTCCTTCTTGCGAAGCAGAATCATTCCCCCTTGGATGGCCTGGGCGGGGCTGGTAAGTTCAGCGGCCTCCATTGTTGCCACTGGGCTCTACATGGTTGGGCTGATAAAAATTGTGACCCCAGCGTATTTTGCCCTAACCCTGCCCACCGCTGTCTTGGAGATTTGTCTGGCCTTCTACGTATTAATCCGTGGCTTCAGGGTACCGGACAGCCAGATGAAAGGAGAATTGGTATGACTGTACTTATAGCCGGTCCCACCGGGGCCACCGGACAATTATTAGTTGAGCAGCTTTTAGATCGGGGTGTGGGGGTCCGGGCCGTGGTCCGGCCCGGCAGCCGCCTGCCGGAGCGGGTAACTACCCATAAAAACCGTGAGCTTCTGGAGGTCATTCAGGGAACGGTTTTGGATATGGATGACGAGGAACTCCAAACCCATGTGCAGGGCTGTGGAGGTGTGGCTTCCTGTTTGGGACATAACCTGACTATGAAGGGGCTGTACGGGAAGCCCCGGCGGCTGGTCCGTGACTCGGTGAGGAAACTGTATCGGGCGTTGGAATCCCCTAGGACCCAAGAGCCGGTCAAACTGGTTCTCATGAATACCGCGGGAAACCGCCACCGGGAGGCCGGCGAGACGGTTTCACCCCCCGAATACCTGGTAACCGGGCTCATCCGGATGCTCCTGCCGCCCCACGCAGATAACGAGCAGGCGGCGGATGTGCTGGCTCGGGAGGTCGGGACGGAACACCCCAGCCTGGAGTGGGTGGTGGTCCGGCCGGATAACCTGACCGACCAGGGGGATGTTCAGCCCTACACGGTTCACCCCTCCCCTATCCGGAGTGCTATTTTTAATCCCGGCCAGACCAGCCGCATTACCGTAGCTCACTTCATGGCTGAGCTGTTTACCGATGGGGAGCTGTGGTCCGCCTGGAAGGGGCGGATGCCCGTGGTGTACAACACCTAGGATGCCACCCCGAGAGGTCCTAGGATTCCAGGAGTTCAGCGAGGAGTGCCATAGCCTGGTCGTTGAGCTCGTTGGTCTGCTCGCTGCGCTCATCCACGGCAGCCATGGCCTCCTGGGCCTGGGTATTCCGGTGGATCATGCCCTGGGCGTTGCTCCGGGCTCGGTGGGAGTGGGCCGTAAGGGTCTCGAGGTCGGCCATCATCTGGTCGGCCTGGGCGCTGACCTGGCTGGCCAATTCATCAATCTGCCGGGTAAGGGACAGGGTTTCATCCAGGGATGATAGAATGCCCTGGTTGGCCTCGTGGTAGTCATGGAGCTGGTTCATCATCGTGCTGGAGGATTGTTTGCTCTCCTCCAGGTGGCTTCGGACCAGGGTGAAGGATTGTTCCGTGTCCTGGGCCAGGGCGGTGCTGCGGCTGATCTCCTGGGAGATGGCTTTTAGGGTATCCTGACTGGTTTTTACGTGGCCTGCGGTGTGTTCGGCCAGTTTACGGATCTCATCGGCCACCACCGAAAACCCCCGGCCCTGATCGCCCGCATGGGCCGCTTCTATGGCAGCGTTCATGGCCAGGAGATTCGTCTGGCTGGCGATGCCCGAGATGATCCCGTTAATCTCCAGAATGCTCTGGGAAAGATCGGAAACCCGCTGGATGGACAGTACTGTGGCCCCGAGATTCTCCTCCCCCTGGGCAAAAACACCCGCCAGCTGTTCCACCGATGCATGATCCTGCTGTTTCTGCACCCGTAATTCTTCGATTGCCCGAATCATTTCTTCCACCCGGGCCACGGAGCGGCTCACCGCCTCGGTCTGGCGACCCAACCCCTGGGCGACTCGCTGTACATTCTCCACCAGCTCGCTGCCACGCCCCCGGGACTGATCCACCGTCGAATCCACCTGCTCCACCAGCGCGATGGTCTGCCTGAGATGCTCAGCAATGTCATCGATGGAATTGGACGTAAGGGCTATGCTCTCAAAGAGCTCCACCTGGATCTCACTCATCCGGATAAAGGTGGCCTGGGTCCTTCCCAGATCCTCCTGCAGCCGGTTTTGATTCTTTGCCAGGTTCTGTTCAGCCGCCGCTCTCCTTCTGCGCTCCCCCAGGCCCCACACAACCAGCACCCCCGGGCCCAGGGGCAGAAGAAATCCTAAGAAAATAAAAAGTCCTGGCGCTACCTGGTGAGCCAGTAGTTGGGGGGCAAGGAACACCAGGTAGACCAGGAAACCGTATAGAAAGGGAAGCCCCCGGAATGATCGCGGGGTAGCCATCAGTCCTCGAGCCCCTCTATGAAGGCCGTCAAGGCGGCCATGGCCTGGGACTCGTCGGGACCATCACAACAGAGGGTAATCCGGTGATTCTGGGAGATTCCCAGCTTCATGAGCTTAATCAGGCTCTTCAGATCTGCATCCTTTCCGTCCCGGGAAACGGTGACGGAACATTCGAACTGTTTCGCCTGGGCAACCACAAGCTTGGCAGGCCGGGTGTGTAATCCCGTGGGGTTCGTTATGGTAATTTCTTGGCAGATCATCCAGGCACCTCCCTTATCTGCCTGCATTATCCCCCCGCCCCGGATATTCCGGCAAGGCAAAGCACATTTTACTTGGCATCAATAGCGCCCCCGGGGCGTGGCAACAACGCCGACGGCTTCCCTCCACCCGTGGCCCCCGGGGCGGTTCGGGAACCGACTGCCCGTCCCCGGAAACGCTGAACCTACCCGTGGCCCCCGGGGCGGATCGGGTATAGATGCTCACCGAGGCTGCCAGGGGATGGGACGGAGGACAGCCGGGGGAAGCTGGGTTGGGTTTCGGTCACCCCAGCAATTGACCAGCTCCTGGGGGAATACCCGGCCAAGGTGCTCCACCAGACAGCTCAAAAGCCTTGTCCGGGGATACCCTCTCCGGCTTACCAAACAGAGCTCCCGGGCGGGCCGGGGAGAACGGAAGGCTACCACCCGGCGGCGCTGCTGCTCCGACAGCTGCCCCAGGGCCAACTGGGGCAACAGGGTATACCCTATCCCTGCGTCCACCAGCTGCTTCAAGGTTTCCAGGCTGCCGCTTTGAAAATGGTGTCCAGGGTGATTCGAACGCCCCTGGGCCGAGCAGATTGTTAGAATCTGACTACGCAGGCAATGCCCCTCATCCAAGAGCAGCAGCCCCCGGGTCTCAAGATCCTGGGCCGCCAGGGCGCCCCTGCCCAGCAGCTCGTGTCCCGGGGGAAGGTAGGCCACGAAGGGCTCAATAAACAGGTGATGCTCCTCCAAACCGGGCCCCTGACCAGGAGAGGCCATAATGCCGAAATCCAGGCTATGGTCCCCCACCCCGGTGAGGATATCCCGGGAGATAAGCTCCCGGATGTGGAAGCGGATTCCGGGATACTCCCGGGTAAATCCGGGCAAAAACTCAGGCAGCAGATAGGGTGCCAAGGTGGGAATAATCCCCAGATTGACCTGTCCTTCAAGGGTGGTCTGTTCATTCTGGATGCTCTGGCGCAGGCCTTCCAGGCCCTTCATAATCTCCCGGGCCTGGGCTGCCACCGCCTTGCCAGCCTGGGTCGGTTGGACGGGCTGGCTGGTGCGATCAAAAAGCATCACCCCCAACTCGTCCTCCAGTTTTTTTATCCCGGAACTCAGGGTCGGCTGGGTGACAAAACAATCTTCCGCCGCCCCGGAAAAGCTGCCCCGGTGAATCAGGGCCGTTACAAAATGCAGCTGCTGGATGGTCATATAGATATTATAAATATCATTATCGAAAGTATCAATTTGATTTATACCAGTGGCTCGGGTATACCTATAAACAACTGAGAAGGAGTTACTATGGAAAAACCGAAAACCCTGACCACCGCCGCGGGTCAGCCCGTGGCCGACAATCAAAACAGCCTGACCGCCGGTCCCCGGGGACCGGTGCTGCTCCAGGACCACCATCTCCTGGAGAAAATGGCCACCTTTAACCGTGAACGGGTTCCTGAGCGGGTAGTTCATGCCAAGGGTTCCGGGGCCTTCGGCACCTTCCGGGTGACCGGGGATATTTCCTCCTACACCCGGGCGGCGGTCTTCAGCCGAGTGGGCAAGGAGACCCCGGTGCTCCTGCGGTTCTCCACCGTAGCGGGAGAGCATGGAGCCGCTGACGCAGAACGGGATGTCCGGGGCTTTGCCCTAAAATTCTGCACAGAGGAGGGCAACTGGGATCTGGTAGGTAATAACACCCCGGTATTTTTTATCCGCGATCCCCTGAAGTTCAGCGACTTCATCCATACCCAGAAGCGCGATCCCCGGACTAATCTGCGAAATCCGGCCGCCATGTGGGATTTCTGGTCCTTGAGCCCCGAGAGCCTGCACCAGGTTACCATTCTCTTCAGCGACCGGGGTCTTCCCTTGGGGTACCGCCACATCAACGGATACGGCAGCCATACCTACAGCCTCATAAACGCCCAGAATGAGCGGTTCTGGGTAAAGTTTCACTTCAAAACCAGACAGGGCATTAAAAATATGACAAACCAGGAGGCAGCAAAGGTCGTCGGCCAGGACAGGGAAAGCAGCCAGCGTGATCTCTACGAGGCCATTGAGCGGGGTGATTTTCCGGCATGGGATGTGAAGGTCCAGGTGATGCCCGAGAGGGAGGCCGAGTCCTACCGTTGGAATCCCTTTGATCTGACCAAGGTCTGGCCCCATTCGGATTACCCCTTGATGGATGTGGGGGTACTAGAATTGAACCGGAACCCGGATAACTATTTCGCCCAGATTGAACAGGCTAGCTTTGAACCCTCCAACATCGTGCCGGGTATCGGGTTCAGCCCGGACAAGATGCTCCAAGCCCGGATTATGTCCTATGCCGACGCCCACCGGTACCGGATCGGGGTAAACTACGCCTCCCTGCCGGTAAATAAACCCCATTCGCCGGTTCATACCTACCATCGGGACGGGGCCATGCGCCTGGATGAAAACGGCGGAGGTGCTCCCAACTATGAGCCCAACAGCTTCGGCGGGCCGGTGGAAGATCCCGGATACCGGGAGCCGCCCCTGGCAATTTCCGGAGATGCGGATCATTATGATCATAGAGAGGGTAACGATGATTACCAGCAGCCCGGAGACCTGTACCGCCTCATGAGTCCGGAGCAGCGTTCCCTCTTGGCTGAGAATATCTGCCAGGCCATGGCGGGCGTTCCCCAGCGGATTCAGCTGCGCCAGATCGCCCACTTCTACCGGGCGGATCCGGAATACGGCCGGGCGGTAGAAGCGGGACTGGGGTTACCCCCGGGTAGTGCAGAAAAGATGGCCGAACTAACGAGGGAGGAGCTCATTGAAGCAACAAAAGCCTAACGCAGTAAAACAGTGGCTGTACCGCATCCTCGGGGTGGTGTTCACTGCCCTGGGGGTGGTGGGGATTGTGGTTCCCGTATGGCCCACCACTATTTTCCTCATTCTGGCCAGTGCCGTTTTTCTGAAGAGCAGCCCGGGCATGTACCGCTGGCTCCATGATAATCCGGTACTGGGCCCCTATCTGCGGGCATACCGGGACAAAACCGGGATCACCATCGGATACAAGGTGTGGACCATTTCGGTGCTCTGGGTGGGAATCGTGATTTCAGCGGTTTTCGCGGTGGAGAGTCTGGCGGTACGCATCATGCTCTTCACTATCGCCCTGGCCGTAACCATCCACGTGGCCACCATTAAAACCGCCGCTTCCCCTCAAACCAAAGCCATACCCCGAGAAGCCGGACCGGTGTCATCCTCCGAGGCGGCCAGCCCGGCCCCTAGGGAGCCCTGAACCCTAGGCCCTTCGGAGGCCGATTCATCCGGGGAGGAAATGACTTTTGCCGGTGTCTCGGGTATAATGGGACCATGATCAGCGCCGGCACCCCGGAAGAACAATCCAACAAATCCCTGGGCAGCCATCCGGGGCGGGCCCGGGGCCGGATCGCCGTGCTTACTGCCGAGGTCAATGAGGCCTACCAGGCCGAGCTCTGGCGGGGCATCACCGCCGAGGCCAGGCGGCACTCGAAACAGCTGGTTTGTTTTGTCGGTTCCCGGGTGGATTCCCCCATCCAACAGGAAGCCGCATCCAATGCCATCTACCGCCAGGCCCACTCGGGCAATTTCGACGGCATCATCATCATTTCATCGGCGGTTTCTACCTATTTGGACCCCCAGCAGGTACAGTTCCTCTTTGACGCCCACCCCCGGCTTCCCCGGGTATCGGTAGGCATACCCGTGGAAGGGGTCTCGAGTGTCTGTGTGGACGGCCGTAGCGCCATGGCTGAGGTTACCCGTCACCTGATCTACGATCACCACCGCCGGAATTTCGCGGTCATCGCCGGCCCCCAGTGGCACCCCGAATCGGAGGAGCGGCGGCACACCATCCAGGACACCCTGGGCCGGGCGGGGCTGAACCTGAAAGACGATTTAGTGATCCACGGAAATTTCCAGCACAAGTCCGGCAGGGACGCCATGGCTGCCCTCCTGGATCAGGGCCACCCCATAGATGCCCTGCTCTGCCTCAACGACCGGATGGCCATGGGAGCCGTGGAGGAGCTGACCCGCCGAGGAATTACCGTGCCCCAGGACATATCGGTGTGCGGTTTCGACGGCATCGAAGAATCGGAATTCTGCTCCCCGCCCCTGACAACCGTCATCCAACCCCTCTACGATCTGGGGGTTCAGGCCGTGCAGGAGCTCTACCTGCTCATGGAGGGAGGTACGGCCAGGCACACCACCCTGGACTGCCGCCCCCTGATCCGCCAAAGCTGCTCCTGCTCCGCCCTGTCCCAGCTCCGGCTGCGCACGGCGAACCCAAGGACCGTACCGGAACCCGAGAAATCGCCCGGGGATTCCCCGACCGCCGAGCCGCCCGACTCGTCCGATCCGTCTGATCCACCCGATCCACCAGACTCGCCCGATCTGTCCAATCCGTCCGATCCACACGATCCGTCCGAGCCACACGATCCAGCCGACCCGGCACCCGGAAAAAGTCAGCCGGCGCCTGCCCCCATCCGGGACAACGTCCCCTCCGGGCTGGCTGGAACAGGCGAATCACCCCTGGACCAAGAGCCCCAGGCCTTTATCGATACCCTGGACGAACTGGTAACCCGGGCCAGCTTTGAGAGCACGGATATCCGGCGGTGGAACGCCGTCCTGGACCGGATCGAGGCCGGCCTTACCGGCACGGACCATGCCGAACCCTGGCTCCGGGTCATTCTCCGGGGCAGGGAGATTCTCGCCGAAAGCCGGACCAGGCGCCTGGTAGAGACCAGGATTCAGAAACGCAACCGCCTGGATGTACTGCGCAGCGTGGGCACCAGCCTTTCCGAGGCCTTTGAAATGCCAGAAATTTTCCGGCGGCTCACCGAGGGGCTGGTGCGGTTGGGGTTCCAAGACGCCTTTTTGGTGCTCTACCGCCCGGGAACCAGGACCGGAGACCTCATTTTCCATATGGAATCGGGCATCCAAAAGCCCGTCAGCCCCCGGCGGGTTGAGCCCCTGGAAATTCTGCCGGCCTCCATGGCCGATCTTCAGCGGCGGAATATGCCTATCTGGATTCTGACTCCCCTGGTCTTCCAAGACCGGGCCATCGGCCACCTTCTGCTGCCCGGAGACCACCCGGACACCGAGGTATACGACACCCTGACTAAGCAGATCGCCAGCTCCATTCAAGGCGCTACCCTCCTGGAACGCATCAAATCCCACGAACAGAGCCTCGAACAGGAGGTTCAGCACCGCACCCGGGAACTGACCCAGGTGAACGCCGACCTGCGCCAGGAAATCGCTACCCGGGTCCGGCTCGAACAGGAGGTTATCGACATCTCCAAGCACACCATGGAGCGGATTGGACAAGACCTCCACGACGACCTCTGCCAGCATCTGGCGGGAATAACCATGCACGTCAGCGCCCTGGGACGCCGTATCGGGCCGGTTTCCCCGGAGTCCCTTGTGGTGTTGGAGCAGATCAACTCCCTCCTGGGCGATTCCATCCAGCGCGCCAAATCCCTGGTCCGGGGACTTCTGCCCCCGGGGCTCCGGGAGGAAGGATTATCCCGGGCGGTGGAGCATCTCTGCCGGGAGATCAGCCGGGCTTCGGGGGTCCAGGTGGATTTCCATGCCCCGTCCTCCCTCACCGAGCTGGATGTGGACCGGGGCATTGAATTGTACCGGATCATCCAAGAGGCCCTGAACAACGCGGTGAAGCACTCCGGTTCCCCCCGGATCCTGGTCAGCCTCTCGCCCCCCGACCCGGAGACCGGAAACGGAGACAGAGACGGCGTCAAAGCCGGAGACGGAGAATCCCAGAAAATTCTCCTAACCGTGGATATCCGGGACTGGGGCCGGGGATTCCCCGACCAGAACCACGATCAGGGTATGGGGCTAAAAATCATGCGGTACCGGGGCGAGAAGGCCGATATTCAAGTGGATCTGGAGCACCCCGGACAGGGCAGCCTGGTACGCTGCCGGGTGCTGGACCGCCGGGCAGGAGGCCCGGCATCCGGAACCGGGAATGCCCGGACCGGGTCGCGCAGATCCCCGGACCGTGTCCCCGGCCAGGGGAATCACCAAAACACCCATCCACCCCAGGAGTAGCCATGAAGCGCTTTATTCTCGTTGATGATCATCCGGTATTCCGCCAGGGACTGGCGGCCCTCATTCAGAGCGAGCCCAGCTACAAGGTTGTGGCTGAAACCAGCAGTATCGAGGAGGTCCTGGAGGTTCTGCCCCGGGTCCGAGCCGATATCATCCTGGTGGATATTACCCTGCACAACCAAAACGGCCTGGATCTGGCCAGGACCCTGCGCAGCCAGGAGCCGGATCTGCCGATTCTCATGGTTTCCATGCACGACGAGGGGGTGTACGCCCAACGTGCCCTGCAAACCGGTGCCCGGGGATATGTCATGAAACATGCCTCCCCTGATGTCCTCATGGAGGCCATCCGCACCGTATTAGCGGGAAAAATCTACCTCTCTCCGGCCATCCAGGGGCGAATTCTGGAGTCTATGTACGGTCAAAACCAGCAGGGCTCCTCGGGGACCGCAGCCCTCATCGACCGGCTTAGCCAGCGTGAACTGGAAATTTTCCAGTACATCGGCCAGGGCTTCGGGGCAAGCGAGATAGCAGATATCCTTAACCTATCGGTCAAAACCGTCCACACCTACCGCGACCATCTAAAAGAGAAGCTCCAGATCGACAACGCCCAAGAACTCCGCCGCTTCGCCATCAAATGGCACCAGTCCCTCCACGGCGCCCCGGGTACCGCCCCCTAATCCACCAGCTGGGGACCATCCTAATTCCGTGGTCCATATGCGCCGATACCGGGCCGGAATGCCCCCCGGCCTGGGGCCGCCCCAGATACCGGCCTGCTCCCGCCACCCTCTATCCATAGGCAGAACTACCTATGCCAAGTTCAGCCCTTCTGCCCCTATGGGGATTGAAAAACCGGACCTACACTGATCCTTAGAAAACCTTAAAGGGAGGTTCGGATGAACACACGTAACCGAATTATTGGTATGTTCGTACTGCTCTTGTTCGCCAGCGCGATGCTTTTTGCAGGCGGACAGGGCGAACAACAGGCCGCTTCAGGCGGTAAAGAAGTCATAACCTGGTGGGCACTGTCCAGCGGCGGCGGTGCGGAGGACCCCAGGCAGATTCTGCGGGAACAGATCATCGCAGACTACGAGGCTCAGAATCCCGATGTAACCATTGACCTGGTTATGCTGGATAACGAGGCCTTCAAACAGAAAATTCAGGTCGCCATTCAGGCAGGAACCCCTCCTGACATCTTCCACTCCTGGGGCGGCGGGGTAATGATCGAATATGCCGAAGCCGGCATGCTCCGGGACATTACCGATGAAGTTAAAAACAACCTATCCAACCGGATCGGTCTCGGACCCCTGGGTGTATACGGATACGACGGTAGATACTTCGGTTCCCCCTACGATATGGGCGCCGTAGGATTCTGGTATAACAAGGACATCTTCGCTGAGGTAGGCGTATCGGTTCCCGAAACCTGGGCAGACCTACTGCGGATCGTTCCCCAGATCCGGCAAGCAGGGTACGTCCCCATCGCCTTGGGTGCAGGAGACAAGTGGCCGGCTCACTTCTGGTGGGTATACCTCGCCATGCGCATGGGCGGTCAGGAAGCCTTTAACCGGGCATACGACGGCCGAGGATCCTTTGCAGATCAACCCTTCGTCCGCGCAGGTGAACTGCTTCTACAACTCAATGCCCTGAATCCCTTCCAAACCGGATTCTTGGGTGCAACCTACGACGATCAGGGTGCCCTCATGGGTAACGGTGAAGCGGCCATGGAACTCATGGGCCAGTGGGCTCCGGGGGTTCAGGCTGCAAACTCTGTTAGCGGCGAGGGAATCGGCGATGCCCTGGGATGGTTCTCCTTCCCCGCAGTTGCCGGCGGTCAAGGCAAGCTCACCGATGTAATGGGCGGAGGAAACGGCTACGTTCTCGGTAAGGACGCTTCGGATGCCGCTCTTGACTTCCTGGACTTCTTCCTTCAGGAGAAATACAACGTGGAATTGGTTGATGTCGAGGGAATCGTTCCGGTGGTTGCCGGTGCAGAATCGGCCCTGGAAGGCAATGCAAACCTCATTCAGATTGCTGATGCCGTTGCCAATGCCGGGTACTACCAGCTCTACTACGATCAGTTCCTTCCCCCCGCCGTGGGTGAAGCTGTGAAAGACGCGGTAGCGAAACTTCTGGCGGGCGTTAGCACCCCTGCCCAGACTGCTCAAGAAATCCAAGCCTCATGGCAGGCGAATAAGTAAGGTCCTCCTTACATACCCCCCGGAGACGGGCCGGAACGGCCCGTCTCCATTTTAAAATCTGGAAGGAACCATGAAAACGAACACTCTAACCAAACCCGGTACCTACAAGACCCTCGCCCTGCTCCTACTGCTCATCGGACCGGCATTCCTGCTGTTCCTGCTCTTTGTGGTGATGCCCGTGGTTCAGGCAGGATACTACTCCCTCTTTAACTGGAACGGTATTGGACCCCTTACGAAGTTCCGGGGTTTACAGAACTTCGGCCTTATTTTTCAGGATCAGGTGTTTCATACAGCCCTGATCAACAACCTTAAAATTGTTGCTATCTCCTTATTCATTCAGCTGCCCATGGCCTTCGGGCTGGCACTGCTCTTGGGCCGGAATAAATTCCGCGGGGAGGCTTTTTTACGCAGTATTTTCTTCTTCCCCTACATACTGGCAGAAATTGTTACCGGTATAATCTGGCGATTCATCTACCATCCCCAATTCGGGGTACCAACCATACTATCAAAACTTTTTACAGAGAACGGCGGCGAAATCGGGCTTCTGGGAGATCCCTCCCTGGCCTTCGGGGCTATTCTGGTGGTCATCGTCTGGAAGTATCTGGGATTCCACATGATCATCTACATCGCGGGGCTCCAGTCGGTTCCCAAGGAACTGGAGGACGCAGCGGTGGTGGACGGCGCAAACAAGATCCAGGTTATCCGCCATGTAATCATACCCAGCATGAAAAGCAGTTTTATTATCTCCATCTTCCTGTCCATCATCGGGTCCTTCAACATCTTCGACGTGGTGTGGGCTCTGGGTCAGGGTGGACCGGTGCATAGCACCGAAACCCTGGTAACCTACCTGTATAATTTCGGATTCCGTCGGTTCTCCTTCGGATACGGCAGTGCGGTGGCGGTTACCCTGTTCGGCATCTGCTTTGTATTCAACCTCTTCTACCAACGATTCATTGTAAGCGAGGGACGCCATGGAAAAAACTAGAAACAACATACTCCGCATAACCTTGAGCATCCTGGGTGCCCTGGTTTTCTTCTTCCCCATCTACACCGTTGCCATCGGGGGATTCAAAACCAACGGTCAGCTCTTAGCCGACCCCTTCGGCCTGCCCAACCCCTTTACCAGCGAGGCCTATCGGGTGGTATTGCTCAGCGGCAGCCAGTTCTGGGGGTTCCTCTTCAACTCCGTGGTTATCAGCGGATTCACCATCCTACTGACCCTGGCCGCATCCATGCTGGCCGCTACGGGGCTTTCCCGGATCGAGTTCAAGGGAAGGGGCTTTTTGTTCAACTTTTTCATTATGGGCATGCTCTTTCCCATTACTGTGGCGGTTCTGCCCCTCTACCTGCAGCTTCGGGGGTTCGGCCTCATCGGAACCCGGCTGGGGGTCATCCTATCCCAGGCGGCCTTCAGCCTTCCCCTGGCGATCTTCATCTTTACCGGATTCTTCCGGGAGGTTCCTAAGGATCTTCAGGACGCGGTTTCCATCGACGGCGGCGGGCTTCTGACCTTTGCGTGGCGGGTGCTGCTGCCCCTGTCGACCCCGGTTATCTCCACCGTGACCATTATTACCCTGATCCAGAGCTGGAATCAGTTCCTGCTTCCCCTGTTGGTATTGGATGATGCATCCACCTTTACCATTCCCCTGGGGGTCATGCAGTTCCAGGGCCAGTACACCACTGGCTGGAACCGGATTATGGCCTTCATCAGCATTGCTCTGCTTCCCATGGCCATGCTGTATATCTTTCTTCAGAAATACGTGGTTGCCGGTCTGACCGCCGGAGCTGTAAAGGGGTAACTCATGCAAATTCGACAGCAAGCTAAGGATATTGTGGCCAAGATGACCCTCCAGGAAAAGGTGGCTCAGCTGCACGCCCTGTGGTTCACCATGGGGCCCGACGGAAGCCTGGGATTGAAATCCCTCAAAGGCTACGAGCAGACCACAGGAGAACAGGATCCCTACCAGGCCCTGCGCCACGGAATCGGCCAGATTACCCGCCCCCTGGGCAGCCAGCAGATCGAAGCACGCCGGGGGGTACGAGTACTCAATGAAATCCAACACTACCTCACCACGAAAACCCGGTTAGGAATTCCCGCCCTGCCCCACGAAGAGTGCCTATCCGGCCTCATGGCCCAGGGTGCGACGATTTTTCCCTCGGGAATCAACAACGGCGCCACCTGGGACCCTGAGCTGGTAACCCGGATCGGCAGGGCCATCGGCGCCGAGGTCTACTCCGTAGGCAGCCGCCAGGGTTTGGCGCCGGTTCTGGATGTGTGCCGGGATGCCCGGTGGGGCCGCACCGAGGAGACCTTCGGAGAGGATCCCTACCTGACGGCCATGCTGGCCTGCGGCTACGTCACCGGGCTCCAGGATGAACGCCACCCCGTACTGGCCACCCTGAAGCACTACGTGGGTCACTCCTTCAGCGAGGGCGGGCGGAACCATGCTCCGGTGCGCATCGGAATGAGGGAGCTGAACGACCTGTTTCTCTTTCCCTTCGAGGCGGCTATTAAACTGGCGAAGGCCGGGGCGGTCATGCCCGCCTACCACGATATAGACGGCGAGCCCCTGCACCAGTCCAGGGAGCTGATCCATGAGTTATTGCGGGAGCGCTGGGGATTTGAGGGCATTGTGGTTTCGGACTACGAGGGTCTGGACCAGCTGGTGAACGACCACCGCACCCAGCCCGACCAGGCCCACGGGGCCGCCGCAGGTCTGTTAGCCGGGGTTGATGTTGAACTACCCAGCGATACCCTCTACGGCCCGGGCATTCCCCAGGCCATAGAGCGCGGCCTTCTTGCCATGGAGGATGTCAATGAGGCGGTGACCCGTCACATCATGCAGAAAATCCGTCTCGGACTGTTTACGAATCCCTTCGTGGATGAGGGCGGCGTACTGACAAACCTCCAGGACCACCACCAGATCGCCCGGGAAGCAGCGGAAAAGTCCCTGGTACTGTTGAAAAACCAGGGGATTCTTCCCCTCTCCCCCGCCGCCAGCCAGGAGTCCCTCGCCCTGATCGGCCCCCTGGCCGACGATCCCATGGGCATGATGGGCGGGTACGCCTTTCCGGTTCATTTAATTACCGCAGAGCGCAAGGACGGCACATCCGTCATCCCCACCCTCCGAAGCGTCCTGGAGCAGGCCTTTCCCGGCACCCTGAACTACGCCAAGGGCTGTTCGATCCTGACCGGACGCCCGGATAAACCTGCTGTCTTCCCCGGGGACATCACCGCAGACGGCCGGAGCCAGGAGGATTACCTGAGCTACGATACCGGGGGATTCGAAGAGGCACTGGAAGCCGCCCGGAACAGCGACCGGGTCGTAATCGCCCTGGGCGACCTGGCGGGACTCTTTCTCAGCGGCACCGTGGGGGAGGGCTCGGATGCCAGCACCCTGACCCTACCGGGGGTTCAGCAGGAACTTTTGGAGCAGGTTCTGGCCCTGGGCAAACCCACCATCGTCGTAGTGTTCAGCGGACGTCCCTACCACCTGGGAAGCGCCTTCCAGAACGCCGGTGCGATTCTCCAGGCCTGGCTTCCCGGTCAGACCGGCGCCCAGGCGGTTACCGACGCCCTCCTGGGCCGGATAAACCCCGGAGGGAAACTCCCCGTTTCCATTCCCCGGGACGCCGGGGCCATGCCCTACTACTACAACCATAAACTCAAGAGCGCAGGCACCCCCATCCAGCGGGACTTCGGCGCCGAATTCCCCTTTGGCTACGGCCAGAGCTACACCAGCTTCAGCATCGAAGCCTGCACCTTCGAGCGGACCAGCTATCCCCTGGACGGAGAGATACGCCTTTCGGTTACCCTGAAAAACACCGGCAGTCTGCCCGGAGACGAGGTCGTCCAGGTATATGTCCGGGACCTGGTGGCCAAGCTCGTACGCCCGGCCCAGGAGCTGAAGGCCTTCCATCGGGTATCTCTGAACCCCGGGGAATGGGGCACCCTCGAAATAACCATTCCCACCGACCTCCTGAGCTACACCATCCGGGACCACCAACGTCTCTTGGAACCCGGCGACTTCGAGCTTATGGTAGGTACCAGCTCCCGGGATATCCACAGCCGGACGGTCATCACCCTGACCGGCCAACAGCGCCTTCTGCCCCCGGACTGGCGGATGACCAGCACCTGCCTCTGGCGGCCCGGCCCCGACTCGGGTCTCCGGGATGGATCGACAAAACGATACTAACGGGTACTTCTTGTATCATACCTCCTCTCGGGGCTGCCTGGATGGTTCATTCGGGCAGCCTTTTTTTAGGGTGATTCCCATGCCCCTGGCCCGTTGTCCGGGGTTCCAGGGCCGGAGCGGGCCGGGGTCTTCCCCCCATGGAGAATCTGAGGACCGGAGCCCAACCCTGTGGGCCAAAACCACGCGATATATAGCGCATTCGAATCACCTTTTACAAAAAAAACACCATATATGGTTGACAGTTCCCGTCTACTATTACAGACTGGGTGATGTCAGGCGCACTGCCGTAACCAGAAACGGCAGGGAAGTCCGGTGCAAGTCCGGCGCAGCCCCCGCTACTGTAAGGTTGACAAACCCCGATAATGCCACTGGGAAACTGGGAAGGCCGGGGTACGGTTGATGCCAAGCCAGGAGACCCGCCTGAACACCTGAACGGGAGGTTCTCTATGACCGCTTCAAGTTTCCATTTCTGACACCAATCTGTTCTCTCCCCCCGGACGCCCCTGGGTGTTTGGTACGGCCTCGGAACGCAGTCCATCAGGGCATTACGCCCAGGACCGCTGCAGCCCGGGGTATCTCAAACCCTGGGCAGGTCCGGCATACAGCCAAGACCGGGATCGCGTACCGGCCCCGGCGTCTTTACACCACCGCTTTGAGAAAAGGACAGACCATGGTAGATACAAAAACCCATAGCCAGGAGGTGCAGGAGCACCTCAGCACGTATATAGCAATCCTAACCCGGGAGGATCGGACCCGGGGTTCCCGCTGCCCCGGGGAGGATATCGACCTGCCGGGGCTGGCCGCCCGGATCGTCAGCCTCTTGGGGGTTTCAGAGGGCACCGGGAAGAAGCCCACAGCCGATCCGGAAGGACCGACGGCTTCCGGATACCCGGCACCCCCCGGAGCGGCCCAGACAACCCTGGATGCCTCCCAATCCTCCGAAGGCTCCCCGAACCCTCAGGGCACGGCGGAACAGACCCATTCCCGCCCGGTCTTCGGAGATTCCCGAGCACCCCGATCCTCCGAAGGCTCCCAGGCTGCCCCAAAACAGCCCCTTCCCCACTCGGCTTTCGGAGATTCCCGATACTCCGAGGACCCCGAAGGCACCCATGATCCCTCGGCTCTGGCATTTCTTACCGCCGCCGCCCAGGCCGCGGGGGAGGCTATTGAGGAGGATCCGGCGTACGATGAGCTGGGGGCCCTGTTCCTACGATGCCGGTACTACCGGGAGATGATGGGCTGTGACCCCGGGGATCCAGGGTACCGCCAGGCGTACGGGGATCAGTTCGTACGCACCCTGGACCGGGGTATCCGGGAGGGGGTTTTGGATGAGCGGCTGGCGGGGATGGATATCCGGGGACTGGCCGAAGAACTTGACCCCGAGTGGGACGGGTTGATCCGTTACATGGGGGTTTCTACCCTTATGGAGCGGTACAGCCTCCGTTTTGATGGCGGTCCTGAGGAGACCATCCAGGGATTTTGGATGCGGGTTGCCATGGGACTGGCCCTGGAGGAGGATCGGCCCGAGCTCCGCGCCCGGGAGTTCTACCAGGTCATGAGCCGGCTGTTATTCATCCCCTCCACCCCAACCCTCTTCCATGCAGGACTCACCCATGCCCAGCTTTCCAGCTGTTACCTGACCACCCTGGAGGATGATCTGCCTTCCATTTTCAAGGGCCTGGGGGACAACGCCCTGCTTGCCAAGTGGTCCGGGGGCATCGGAAACGACTGGACCAATATCCGCGGGACCGGTGCCTTGATCAAGAGCACCCGGGTTTCCAGCCAGGGGGTAATCCCCTTCTTGAAGATTGCCAATGATGTAACCCTGGCCATCAACCGCTCGGGACGCCGCCGGGGAGCCACCTGTGCCTATCTGGAGACCTGGCACTACGATATCGAGGATTTTCTCGACCTGCGGCGGAACACCGGTGACGACCGCCGGCGGACCCACGATATGAACACCGCAAACTGGGTGCCGGATCTGTTCATGCAGCGGGTACTGGACGGAGATACCTGGACCCTCTTCTCCCCCGAGGAGGTACCGGATCTCCATGAGCTCTATGGACAAGCCTTCAAAGAACGGTATGAATACTACGAGACCCTGGCCGAACAGGGGAAAATACGCCTGGTCCGTCGGGTAGATGCCAAAAAACTCTGGCGCAAAATGCTGACCCGGCTCTTTGAGACCGGCCATCCCTGGATTACCTTCAAGGACCCCTGCAACATCCGCAGTCCCCAGGACCATATCGGTGTAGTCCATAACTCGAACCTCTGCACGGAAATTACCCTGAATACCTCCCGGGAGGAAACCGCGGTATGCAACCTGGGCAGCGTTAACCTTGTCCGCCACCTGCGGCATCCCGACAAAAACCAACACCCGGACCGCCCGGATTGGAGCAACCCGGGCCGGCACCCAGCCACCAACACCGCCCCTCACTCGGCCCCCGCCGCCACAATACACACCAACACCGCCCCTCACCCGGCCCCCGCCGCCACAATTCACACCAACACCGCCCCGGCCCAACACCCGGACCGCCGAGGGAAAGACACTCCTGAAAGCCAGCCTTCCCGGGCAGCGGAACCGGTCTTGGGGTCATCCGCCGATCCCCTCCCCCTGGACACCCGGCTCCTGGAATCCACCATTACAACCGCCATGCGTATCCTGGACAACGTCATCGATCTGAACTACTACCCTACCCCTGAAGCCAGGACCGCGAATCTGCGCCACCGCCCCGTCGGCCTGGGCATCATGGGATTCCAGGATCTGCTCTTCTCCCTGGGACTGGCATTTGAGGATCCCAAAGCCTTGGACCTTTCGGACCGCAGCATGGAACTGGTCAGCTACCATGCCATCCTCGCAAGCTCCCGCCTTGCCCGGGAACGGGGAGCCTACCAGAGCTTCGCCGGTAGTAAATGGGACAGAAACCTCCTGCCCCAGGACACCCTTTCCCTCCTGGAAACCCATCGAGGAGCCCCCCTGGCACTGTCCACGTCCCGGGATGGGTATCTCGACTGGGAGCCCGTCCGGCACCATATCCGCCGATGGGGCATGCGCAATTCCAACTGCCTGGCCATCGCCCCCACCGCAACCATCTCCACCATCGCCGGAACCTATCCCTGCATTGAGCCGGCGTACAAAAACCTCTACGTCAAAAGCAATATGTCCGGGGAGTTCACCGTGGTGAACCGCTACCTGGCGGAGGACCTTAAGGCCCGGGGGCTGTGGACGGAGAAACTCCGCCGTGACCTGAAATACCGGGACGGCTCGGTACAGCAGATTCCCCAGGTGCCCGACGATCTACGGCAGCGCTACAAGGAGGTCTTCGAAATTGATCCCCTGGTTTTAGTGGAACACACCGCCCGAAGGGGTAAATGGATCGACCAGAGTCAGAGCCACACGGTGTTCCTCCGGGGCAGCTCGGGCATGGCTTTGGAGCAGGTGTATCTCCAGGCCTGGCGGATGGGCCTGAAAACCACCTACTACCTGCGCACCCTGGCAGCCAGCCAGATAGAGAAATCCACCTTGGATGCCAAGGAATACGGATACACCCAGACCCGCAGCTCCCTCGATCCGGCTGGACTACCCAAGACCGATTCTCATCGGGGAGATACACCGGCGACCCCCTACGCGGCTGGCCCAGCGAACCAGAATTCCGTCTCGGAAGAAAGCCCGGACAGCCCATCAACCCCGGACAGCCTGAGAACCCGGACTATTTTTGGCTCCCGGGCACCCCAGAGCTGCACCATCGACAATGAGGAGTGTGAAGTATGTCAGTAATCAACAATGAAAAAACCGACCCCAACAAGATCCTGCCCATGACCTACCCCTGGGCCCGGCAGCACTACAAGGCGGGGGTGGCCAACAACTGGGTTCCCGAGGAGATCCCCATGCAGGACGACATCGAGATGTGGAAATCCGGAACCCTCAGTGAAGACGAGCGCCGGCTGATCCTTTGGAATTTGGGATTTTTCAGCACCGCGGAGAGCCTGACGGCGAATAACATCGTCCTGAGCATCTACAGCCACATTACCAACCCGGAATGCCGGCAGTACCTCCTGCGCCAAGCCTACGAGGAGGCAGTCCACACCGACACCTTCATCTACTGCTGCGATTCCCTGGGCCTGGACCCCGATGAGATCTACGGCATGTACGACCGAATCCCCTCCATCAGGGAAAAGGACCAGTTCGTCATCTCCCTTACTCGGGGGGTGTTGGACCCGTCATTCTCCACCCGGGATCCCGGGGGCCTGGAGACCTTCCTCCATGATCTCATCGGCTACTACGTGATTATGGAAGGCATCTTCTTTTACGCAGGCTTCGCCATGATGCTGGCCCTCAAGGGACAGCGGAAGATGGTAGGAATCGGGGAGCAGTTCGAGTACATCATGCGGGACGAAAGCCTGCATCTGGCCTTCGGCATGGACCTGATTTCCACCATCATCGCCGAACACCCCGGCCTCTGGACTCCCACCTTCCAAGAAACCATCACATCCCTCATCCGAAGGGCGGTGGAGCTGGAGCAGATCTATGCCCGGGACGCCTGTCCCCGGGGCCTGCCGGGATTTTCAGCCTCCCAGTTCTGCACCTACGTCGAGCACATCGCCGACCGGCGCCTTGAACGCCTGGGACTCCCCGCCGTCTACGGAGCAGCGAACCCCTTCCCCTGGATGAGTAAGTCCACCGACCTGGCCAAGGAGAAAAATTTCTTCGAGACCAGGGTCACGGAGTACCAGACCGCCAGCAATCTGGAGTGGGACTAGGATCTCGGGTTCCAGGGTGATTTCCATGCCTGCCCCAGTCCCCGGAATGCCTAAACCCAAGCCTCGCCGGCCTGCCGAAAAACACCGATCCGCGATTACCACTAAACCCTAATTCACGTAACAAAGGAGCACTACATGACAACCCATGCAGAATCAACGGAAAACAGCCAACCTCCGAAGGCAGAACACCTGCCGGTCCTCCAGGTTCTGGGCCGGGACGGAACCGCCCAGGCCTTTGATCCCCGGCGCATTCAGGCTGCCGTCCAGAAATCCTTCCATGCCGCAGCAGACACCCTGGGCACCATCCCCGGCCAGCCCGCAGAAGAAGGAACCGGTATCTCCGAACCCGGGAACCGCCCCAACCCGAATAAACCCGACGGCCCCGGGGTCTCCCCGGAACAAATCGCCCAGGAGGTCACGGGTCTCGCCCTGGCCAAGGGAAGGCCGTCCATCACCATTGAGGAGATCCAGGACCTGGTGGAATCCCGGCTGGTCTACCATCGGCTCTACGACCAGGCGAAGGCCTACATGCTGTACCGCTCCCGCCACCAGGAACTCCGGGAGCTCACCAGCGCCGCCCTGGACATAGAACAGACCATGGACGGCTACCTGGGGCGATCGGACTGGCGGGTCAAAGAAAACGCCAATGTAAACTACAGCCTGGGGGGCCTGATCCTCCATAACTCCGGAGCCATTACCGCCAACTACTGGCTCAAGAAAATCTACAGCCCCCGGGTAGCCCAGGCCCATCAGAACGCCGCCCTGCACATCCACGACCTTTCCATGTTCTCGGGTTACTGCGCCGGCTGGTCTCTGCGCCAGCTCATCACCGAGGGTCTGGGAGGGGTCCAGGATAAGATCAGCTCCGCCCCTGCCCGGCATCTCCACACCCTGGTGCAACAGATGGTCAACTTCCTAGGGGTCATGCAAAACGAATGGGCAGGCGCCCAGGCCTTCTCCAGCTTCGACACCTACCTGGCACCCTTCATCCGTCTAGAAAACCTGGACTACCGGGCGGTAAAACAGGCCGTCCAAAGCTTTGTGTACGGGGTAAATACCCCCAGCCGCTGGGGCAGCCAGGCACCCTTTACCAATATTACCCTGGACTGGACGGTGCCCTCGGATCTGGCCCCCCAGAAAGCGATTGTCGCCGGAACCGAACAGGACCTGACCTACGGGGAATGCCAGAGGGAAATGGATATGATCAACCAGGCCTTTCTGGAGATTATGATCCAGGGAGATGCCGATGGCAGGGGATTCCAATACCCCATTCCCACCTACAACATCACCCGGGATTTCATCTGGGACAGTCCCAACGACGAGCTTCTCTTTACCATGACCGCAAAATACGGAACCCCCTACTTCCAGAACTTCATCAATTCCGACCTCAATCCCGGGGACGTGCGATCCATGTGCTGCCGGCTCCAGCTGGATAAGCGGGAACTGCGTAAACGTGGGGGCGGGCTCTTCGGAAGCGATGAGTTCACCGGTTCGATCGGAGTGGTGACCATCAACCTTCCCCAAATCGCCTACCTCTCCGCCTCCTGGGAGGAGTTTGAAACCCGCCTGGAGACCCTCATGGACATTGCAAAAGAAAGTCTGGAAACAAAACGCCGGGTCATCTCCCGGCTTCTGGATCAGGGACTCTTCCCCTACACCAAACGCTACCTCCGCCACTTGGACAACCACTTCTCCACCATCGGCATTGTGGGGATGAACGAGGCCCTGGAAAACCTGGACAACACCTCCCTCCTGGACCCCCGGGGACGCCGGCGCGCCATGGACATCCTCCAGGGCATGCGAACCCGGCTTTCCCAGTACCAGGAGGAAACCGGCCACCTGTACAATCTTGAAGCCAGCCCCGCCGAGGGCACCAGCTACCGCCTGGCCCTGCACGACAGCAACAACTATCCGGGTATAAAAACCGCCGGCACCCCCCAGGCCCCCTACTACACCAACTCCACCCACCTTCCGGTCAATACCACCCCCGACCCCTTCGAGGCCCTAGAGCTCCAGGACGACCTGCAAACCCTCTACACCGGCGGAACGGTCTTCCACACCTTTTTAGGAGAGGCCATCCCCACCTGGCAGTCCTGCCGGAGCCTGGTACGAACCATCGCCTATAACTTCCGTCTACCCTACTACACCATCTCGCCCACCTACTCGGTCTGCCAGGATCACGGCTACTTCTCCGGGGAGGTAGCCCAATGCCCGGTCTGCAGCCAAACCACGGAGATCTACAGCCGTATCGTGGGATACTACCGGTCACTGCGCAACTGGAACCGGGGCAAAACCCAGGAATTCGGCGAACGGCTCACCTATGAGGCCCATCCTTCTTCCGGGGTGATTCCAACCGCCCAGGCCACACCAACCCCCGGAGACCACCCCGCCCTTCCCGGCCAATCCGAACCAGGCCCGGGGAAAACCGGAGCCCCGCCCTCCGGCCCCAGGCTGCTGCTCTTCACCAGTCCCGGATGCCCGCGCTGCCCGGCAGCCACGGCCCTCCTGGAGGATGCAGGCCGTCCCTACACCCCCGTAGATGCTGCCAGCCCTGAGGGAAACCGGGAAGCCTCAGACCGGGGAATAACCGCTGTTCCCACCCTCATCGCCCTGGACCCCAGGAGCAGCCGGGAGATCTGGCGGACCAGCGATCCTGGGGAGATGCGCAGTCGTCTCCGGGAGAGGGAGAAACCCTTCCATGTCGGGACTTGATTTCCTGGGGCTCCTACCCCTCAGCCTCTCAGACTTCCCCGGCAGAACCGCGGCTACCATCTTTACCGCTGGCTGTCCCCTGGCCTGCCCCTACTGCCATAACCCGGAATTAACCAAGGCCCTGCACCCCGGAAGCTTCTTGCCCCGGGGCAGGGTCATGGACTTCCTGGCATCCCGGGCGGGATTACTGGAGGGAGTGGCTATAACCGGGGGTGAGCCGAGTCTGCATGCCGGGCTTGCAGGACTATGTTCCGATATTGCCGCCCTGGGATACCCCATAAAGCTGGACACCGCCGGAATCCTCCCCCAGTCCCTCCGGCGTCTGCTGAACCACCCCGGGCTGGCCTACGTCGCTCTGGATTTGAAAACCGCGCCGGCTCTCTACAGCCGGGTGGGCGGTACCCCTGCCTCGGGTGCCCGGGTGCTGGAGAGCCTGAAGCTCTTGCGGGCCTGGAAACAGGCGAATCCCCGGGTGGTCTACGAAATCCGCACCGTCTGTGCCCCGGGTGTGGTGGACGAGGGGGTCTTAACAGCCCTCCGGGATCTGCTCCTCCCCGAGGAACCCTGGACCCTTACCCGGTTTAAGCCCGGGGGCTGCCTGGATCCCGGCATCGAGACCCTGCCCCGGGTGGAGGAGGAGCTTATCAGGCGCTTCGAGGCGGAACGGGAATCCTGAGTACGGACTAAACTCCGGGTAGTCCCTGCCCCCGGACCGATGGAAGCAGGCCGGCAGCTACCACCCACCCTTGACATCCGACGTTACGTCGAATAAGATACCGACATGACGTCGGAAAAAGACATACAATCAACCCGGGCTCAAACCTCGCCGGTTACCCAAATCGCAGCCGCGGCGGAGCAGCTTTTCGCCGAACAGGGCTACCGCAAAACAACCATGGCTGCCATAGCCTCCCGGCTAGGCATTGGAAGGACCACTGTATACGATTATTTCCGGTCCAAAGAGGATATTCTGATCTACCTCATCGAACAGAAGATACCCCATCAGCCCCGGCCACAGTTGCAGGGCTCCCTGGAAGAACGGCTGCAAACCCTGGCAGCCGATAGCCTTTCAAGACTCCAGGACAATATCCACCTGTATCGGGTTCTCTTTACCGAACATCCGGTCTTGGGAACCAAGCCGGGAGATCACCTGGTACATTGGCAGCAGATCATCCTCAGCCAGGTACGCATGACCATCCAAGATGCGATCCGGGAGCATTCCTTCACTCCCCGATGTTCCCTCGACCAGATAGTGTTTGCCTACACGGCCCTGGTAAGCCAGAAAATGAACGGACTCATTTTGAGTGATTCTTCTCGGTACAGCCAACCCATTGAACAAGAGGCCCGAATGATAGTCGATTTGTTAATTCGGGGAACAGGAGTGATTGTATGAGTATTATCCGTGTTAACGGTCTCGGATTTGATGTCCACGTTTCCGGCGAAAAAGACAATCCCGGTCTTGTCTGTATCCACGGAGCCGGAGCCAATCTTGATCAGTTCGAAGAACAACATGCCTATTTCTCGGATGCCTTTTATGTGGTCTCCCTGTCTCTTCGGGGTCACGGCAACTCGGAACACCCCCCGGGCCCCATCCAAGAAACCTACGCGATCCGGGTGTTGGCCCAGGATGTCATTCAAATCCTCGAAACCCTGAATATACGGAAAACCCATCTGCTGGGGAACTCAGCGGGAGGGGTGGTAGGGTACGAGATAGTCAACCAGAGACCGGATCTGGTGCGGAGCCTGATAACCTTTGGAACCACCGGAAAGATGGCAGTCCCCGGGTTCCTCAGGCAGGTAACCCTCAGGGTTGATACCCGGAATGTAACCCATGAGCCGGAAACCCGACTCAAAAAACTGGCAGCCTACACCTCCAAGAATCCCGAGGTTGTATCGCAGGTATACAGGATGTTTATGGCCGCACGGGCCGGCATCCCAGGTCTCCGCTATGCCCTGGGGTCGTACAACTACCTGCCCCTCATCCGGTCCATGGAGGTGCCCTATTACATCCTAAAGGGTACCCAGGATCGTGATATAAACCTATTCCTGGGCTCGACCCTGGGGGCCCTGAAGGACCAGGCAACCCGTACAAACCTGGACTCCAGGATCATTACCATTCCCCAAGCTGGCCATATGACCAATCTGGATAACCCCCGGGAATTCAACAAACGCCTCCTGGAGTTGGTAAAACCCAACTAGAGTACCCTACACTTACACCATGAACACGGCAGAAATACCGAATAGGAAGAGACCGAGCCTCCGGGTCCCGGCGGTGATCTTGATGGTGCTGGTGCTCCCCGTCTGGGGTTTTTCCTTTGAGACAGGTGATGAGGTGGAGATCGAGTACTACGGATCCTGGTTTGCCGGGGAGATTATTCAGTCCAAGGAAGAGCGCTACCTGGTCCGCTACCACGGATGGGATTCCTCCTACGACGAATGGGTGTCCCGGAATCGGCTCCGCTACCCGAAGGCGGCCGAACCCGAACCGGAACCCGTACAGCCCCCTCGGGCGAGCATCCCGGAGCCGCCGGCAATCCGCCCCAGGGACCATTACCCGGTTTCCGCGGGCGACCGGGTGGAGCTGCGGCGAAATTTCTACTGGTACGAGGTCGAGGTTGTGAAGATAGAGGGTGACAGAATCCTCATCCACTACCCCATGTACGATGATCAGAGTAACGAATGGGTTTCAGCCTCAGATATTAGGACCCTGGCTCAGGGGAGGGATTGGGAGGATCTGATGCACCGGTTTTGGTACGATCTGTCCCCGGAAGCTATTTCGTCCTACCTGGGACTGGATGCTGCTCGGGCAGAGACCCCGGCTCGGGCCGGGGAGCAGGTGTTTCCCTCACCTCTAGTCATCTACAAGCGGGAACAACCCTACGCAGAGATCTCACCCCAGGGATCTATACGAATCGGATCGGAGCTTGTTGGTTCAATCCGGAGGGATTTCCCGGGATTCCGGGTCTACCGCGGCACCGAATCTCCAGGAAGGGTGGATTCAGCCGGGTCGATATTCCAGGGGGAAAGGCTCCTGGGCAGTGTGTCCGAGACCGGGACCATCGCCGATTCCCAGGGCAGGGAAATCGGCAGCATCTCCCCGGACACCGGCGTCATCTACTTTGACGGGTGGTCCGAATGGGGGTGGGTATCCACCGAGGACCATGGTGTACAGGCCTGGGGGATTCAGGCCATCGGCGGGTTTTTATTCTTCTTCACCGAATTACCCCACGCCATGACCCAGTTCAGTCAGTACGAGTAATCCGCCGGTTATCCCACTCCCCGGGCGATTCCCCGGAGGGCCGGCAGATTGAGAATTTCCAGGGTCCGGTGACGGCAGGTCAGCAGGCCCTGGTGCTCCATCTCCGAGAGCACCCGGCTCAGGGACTGCCGGGCTACTCCGAAGGTGTCCGCCAGGGCTTGGCGGGTGACCGGAATGGTCACCGTGATGGAGCCCGAGCGGGGGGTTCGGGTTGGAGAGGCTGTTTCAGAGACTGGGGCATTGGAATCACCCTGATCGGAGAGAAGATCGAGAATGTACAGGGAGAGCTGTTGGCGGATGGAGCCGAACTGGCTCATACGCAGGCGCTGGGCTAAAAATTGCAGGCGGTCGCCCATGTCGCGAAGCAGGCCGTGGAGCAGGGGGGGATATTCCTGGAGCAGCTGGAAGACCTGGGCCCGGGTAATCCGCATGATCCGCACATCCGTTTGGGCCACCAGGTCCACGGGAAAGCGGCTGCGGCTGGAAAAGAACACCGCTGAAGCGAGTACCTGGGGGGCGGCCAGGGTTTCTACGATGAAGCTATGCCCCTCGATATCGTTGAGTTCCGCCCGGAGGGTGCCCGAGAGGATGACCGCCAACTCCTCGTAGGGATCGCTGCGCAGGGCAACTCGTTTCTGTTTTTCATACCGGGATATGGGAAAAAAGTTCTTCGTAACCAGGCTTGTTAGTTCCTGGATCGACAGCTCGTTGAAGGCAGGCACAAGACCGAGTATTCGGATCAGCTCCTGGGGACTCATGGGTGCTCCTGGTTTCGATATTCAGCCACGAGGACGCTCGGTGACGTTCCGCCCCCAGGGGTAGCGCCGCCCATGGGCAATGGTACAACCTTTTGCGCACGAGGCATCTTTTTCCTGGAAAGTGTAACATAGGTGACAGATACGGTAAAGATTAGCCCCTATGCTGGTACCATATCGGGGTTCAGCCCAGAGGTTGTTTCCCTGTTACACAGTAAGGAGGTATCCAGTGTCGGAGGTTCAGGTTAAGGGCAACCCGAATTCGGGATTGTTAGGGGCAACCCTGGGATTTTTTGTGGGATTTGCAGCAGTGAGTCTCTTCGGGCCCACCGTGGTGTTTCTTCAGGAAGTAGTGGGGCTTAGTGCGGCCCTGGCAGGGTTGCTCATCAGTATTCCGAATCTTTCGGGAAGTTTGTTGCGGATTCCCTTCGCGGCTATGGTGGAGAAGGACGGGGGGCGCAGACCCTTTTTAGTGCTGCTCATCCTTTCCCTCCTAGGGGTGGTGGGTATCTGGCTGGTGATGATTCAACCGGCAGCGACCATCGCAGACCTCTTTCCCCTGCTCCTCGGCCTGGGGGTATTGGGCGGCTGCGGAATCGCCACCTTCTCCGTGGGAATCGGTCAGACCAGCTACTGGTTTCCCCAGAACCGCCAGGGAACCGCCCTGGGCATCTATGCCGGTATCGGCAACCTGGCGCCGGGAATCTTCGCCCTGGTACTCACGGGTCTTACCATTCCCCGGCTTGGACTGCCGGGAAGCTACCTCATCTGGTCAATCTTTTTAGCCCTGGGCATTCTTGCATACCTGGTTACGGGTAGAAACGCCTGGTTCTTTCAGTACCGCCGGGCCGGGTTGCCCGACGAGCAGGCCCGGGTACGGGCGGAACAGGACGGTCAGCAGCTCTTTCCAAACGGCAAGGCCCTGGAGAGTCTCAAGGCATCTGCCAAGATTCCCCAGACCTGGATGCTGGTACTGGTGTACTTCACCACCTTCGGGGGATTTTTAGCCTTGACGGCCTGGCTTCCTAAGTTCGGCATAGGCTACATGGGATTCGATTTGGGGGTGGCCGGCATGCTCACCGCGGCCTATTCCATCGGGGCGAGCCTGCTCCGGGTTGCCGGGGGTAAACTGAGCGATATCTTCGGGGGCCGACAGACTGCCCTGCTGTCCCTGGGCGCGGGACTTGTGGGTAGTCTGATGGTAGCCCTCATGCCCCGGGGTGCCGGGACCATTGCCGGTCTGTTGGTCATGGCCCTGGGAATGGGAGTGGGGAACGCTGCGGTGTTTAAGCTCGTGCCCCAGTTTGTACCCCGGGCTGTGGGTGGTGCCGCAGGCTGGATTGGGGGGCTGGGTGCCTTCGGCGGCTTTGTCATCCCCCTGGGTTTGGCCGCGGTTCTGGAGAGTTCCGGGTACGCCCAGGGATTCTGGATCTTTGCCGGGCTCTTTGTATTGGCCCTGATGATGATCATAGCCCTGGACGGGCAGAAGACGAAGGAGGAGTAGGAATGTCGGATTTTACGGTACGAACAACCTGCAGCTACTGTTCGGTGGGCTGCAATTTGGATATCAGTGTGAAGGACGGAAAGGCCAGCCTGAAGCCCAATAAAGAGTATCCGGTAAACCAGGGATTTTGTTGTCCCAAGGGCTTCCATCTGCTGCCTCCCATGCAATCCGATCAGCGGGGAACCGATCCCCTGATCCGGGATGCCCAAGGGATTATGCAGCCCGTAAGCTGGCAGCAGGCAAACCAGGAGTTTGTCCGCCGCTTCAAGGCGGTTATGGAAAAACACGGTCCCGAGTCGGTGGCATTTTTATCCACCGGGCAGATTCCCATGGAGGAGATGGCCCTCCTGGGAAGCGTTACCAAGTTCGGTATGGGCTGGATCCACGGAGACGGTAATACCCGGCAATGCATGGCCACGGCGGCGGTGGCATACAAACAGGCCTTCGGGTTCGATGCTCCGCCCTTCACCTATGAGGATTTTGAGGAGAGTGATTTGCTGGTCTTCGTGGGCAGTAATCCCGTGATAAATCACCCCATCATGTGGAACAGGGTCAAGAAGAACGAGAAGAATCCCACCATCGTGGTTATCGATCCCCGGAAAACCGAGACTACCCAGGAGGCGGATATCCATCTCCAGATAACGCCGAAATCCGACCTCCACCTGCTCTACGGGGTTACACGGATTCTCATCGAACAGGACTGGATCGATCACGATTATATCCGAGAGAGCACCGAGGATTTCCAGGGACTGAAGGACTTTGTGATGGCCATGGACCTGGATGAGGCAAGCCGGCACTGCGGTATCAGCACCGAGACTATGTTCGATCTGGCTCGGCGGATTCATGAGGCAACGGCGGCCAGCTTCTGGTGGACTATGGGGGTAAACCAGAGCCACCAGGCCACTCGGACCGCCCAGGCGCTGATCAACATTGCCCTGATTACCCATAATATCGGGCGGCCGGGAACCGGCGCCAACTCCATTACCGGTCAGGCCAATGCCATGGGCAGCCGGTTGTACAGTAATACCACCAGCCTGCTGGGGGGGTACGCCTTTACCAATCCCGAGCATCGGGAGCATGTAGCCTCCCAGCTCTCCATACCCGTGGACCGGATTCCGGATAAAAACAGCCTGCCCTACCATAAGATCTTGGAGGCCGTGCGGAATGGCTCTATCAAGGGGCTGTGGATCATCGCCACCAACCCCGGTCACAGCTGGATTAATAAGACCGAATTTTTCCAGGCCCTGGAAAACCTGGATGTCCTGGCGGTTCAGGATCTCTATCCTACCACCGAGACCGCCCGGTACGCCGACATCTATCTGCCCGCAGCGGGAAGTCCAGAAAAATCCGGCACCTTCATAAACTCCGAGCGGCGGATCGGTATCGTTCAAAAGGCCCTGGATCCCCCGGGTAACGCCAAAAGCGACTTCGAAATCTTCAAGGGCCTCGCCCAGGCATGGGGCTGCGGGGATCTGTTTACCGGCTGGACCAACCCAGAGGCGGTGTTCCGAATTCTGCAGCGGATAAGCAAGGGTCAGCCCTGCGATATATCCGGTATTGAAGGCTACCAGATGATCATCGACCGCCGGGGGGTTCAGTGGCCCTATCCCCAGGATGCGGATGCAAACCAGGAATTCTATTCCCGGGATCACCGCCGGCTCTTCGAGGACGGCAGGTACTTCACCCCCAGCGGTAAGGCTCAGCTGTTGTACGATCCCATCGCCGAGCTCCCCGAGGTTCCCGATGAGCAATACCCGGTAATCCTGATTACCGGTCGGGGCACCATGATGCAATTCCACACCCAAACCAGAACCGGAAAGGTGCCCTTCATCCAGAAGAAGACCCGGTCCCACGCCTACGCCCAGATTAACCCCCAGGACGCTCAGGACCTGGGCATTGAACACGAGGGTAAGGTCCGGGTAACCAGCCGGCGCGGCACCGTGGTGGTCGACGCCCTGGTGGAGGATGCAGTAGCCCCGGGGCAAATCTTCATGCCCATGCACTACCCGCCCACCAACTGGCTGACCTACCCCAGCTTTGATCCCCACAGCTTCGAGCCCAGCTACAAGTTCGCCGCAGTCCGCCTGAGCGCCGTGGGTCCCCAGGAGGATTACCAGGAGCCCCAGCCCTCCCTGCAGGCGGCCGCTCCGGCCCAGGGAGCGCCATGAGTAACCAATCCATCAGCCCAGGGAGCGCCATACACGGCGGCACGAGCAGCAACTCTGCCGGCAAGAGCACTACAGCCGGGATCGGAAAAGCATCGGCCAGCAACAGCCCTGATGGTTTCAGAAAGCCGGCCGGCCCCGGGGCGGGGGAATCGGCACTACCGGTAACCGACCGGATGGGCCGGCCCCTCCGGGACCTGCGGATATCGGTAACCGATGAATGCAATTTCCGCTGCACCTACTGTATGCCCAAGGAGCTTTTCGGAGAGGGTCATCCCTTCATGCCCCCTAGCCGGTACCTCTCCTTTCCGGAGATACGCGACCTGGTGGCCATGATGGTACCCCTGGGAGTCCGCAAACTGAAGATCACCGGGGGCGAACCCCTGCTGCGCCCGGGACTGCACCAGCTCATCGCCAGGCTCACCCGGATCCCGGGGATTGAGGATGTGGGGCTGATAACCAACGGCTTCCACCTGAAAACCCTGGGACCCCGGCTCCGGGATGCGGGGCTCACCCGGGTTACCGTAAGCCTGGACAGCCTGGATGGCCAAACCTTCGCCGCTATTACCGGCCGGGGAGGAAGCCTTGGCCAGGTATTAGAGGGGATTCGAACGTCTCTGGATCTGGGATTTTCCCCGGTAAAGGTCAACATGGTGGTTCAGCGGGGCGTCAACGACCATGAGGCGCTGTCCATGGCGGAGTACTTCCGGGAGAGCGGGGTGGAGCTGCGATTCATTGAATATATGGACGTAGGACGCCGGCTGGACTTCCGGTCGGGGCTTCTGGTTCCCAACCGGGAGATCCGGGATAGCATTCACCGGCACTGGCCCCTGGAACCCCTGGAGGATGCCTACTACGGCGAGGTGGCGGAAAGCTACCGGTATGCCGATGGCGGGGGCCGGGTCGGGTTCATTTCCAGTATGACCCAGCCATTCTGCGGCAGCTGCACCCGGCTGCGGCTTTCGGCGGACGGAAAGCTCTACCGCTGTCTGTTCTCGGGTATCGGCCTGGATATTAAGTCCCTCATCCGGGGTGAATCCGGAGACGGCGATGGTGCCCGGAATAAGGCTGCCGGATCGGGAGGCTGGGATCAGGCGGAGGCAGCCCTACGGCGGTTCTGGGGTATCCGGGAGGACCGGTATTCGGAGTTGCGGGGCAGTCAGGCTTTGGCCGGGCATTCGAATCACCCTGAACCGAAAGAAAAGCGGATTGAAATGTACCGCATGGGAGGATAGCTATGAGCAGTCATCTTGATGCCTCGGGAACCCCCCGAATGGTAGATGTAGGGCAGAAGCCGCCCACCCAGCGGAGGGCTGTGGCCCGGGGCTATGTTCTGATTCCCCGGAGTCTTGAGGGTCTGGAGGGGGGAGAGTGGTGGAGCCCCAAGGGCCCGGTGTTTCAGACCGCGGTTATCGCGGGTATTCAGGGGGCAAAACAGACCAGTACGGCTATTCCCCTCTGCCACCCCATTCCCCTGACCTCCTGTCAGGTGCGCCTGGAGCCCCTGGACTGGCAGACCTACCTGGCCGAGAGCCGGCACACCGGGTTCCCCCTAACCACCACCGATCCCGATGAACACCAAGTCCCGACGGTTATCCGGGTGACCTGCACCGCCGCCACTACGGCTCCTACGGGAGTGGAGATGGAGGCCCTCAGCGGGGTGAGCGCCGCCTGTCTGACGGTGTACGATATGGGAAAGTCCGTTACCAAGGGGATTGTGATTTCTGCTCTGAGCCTTCTGGAAAAAACCGGGGGCAAGGAGGATTGGAGGGCCCGGGGTTATGAAGGCTGAACCGCGTTTTAAGATCAAACCCACCCCGGGGGGCTGGTACTACCATCCCTACGAGATCAGCCTGAGCGGCTACTCCGGTTCGGGAAAAACCACCCTGGCCCGGCAGCTCATCGCCGCCCTGGCTGAGCGCCGGCTGACCTGCGGGTTTATCAAACACGATGCCCACCGCTTCGAGATGGATAAACCGGGCAAGGACACCCACCAGGCCAGCCAGGCCGGCGCCCGGGGGGTCTACATCCAAGACCCCCGGCATGCCGCCTTGATTCTGGATCACGGGCCCCAGGGTCCCAGCCAGGGCTTGGCGGAGCAGGCCCTGGCTCCCCTGGACTGCCTCATAATTGAGGGGAACAAACATTCCGACCTGCCCAAGCTGATTCTCCTGGATCCCCGGGGGGAGATAGACCAGGAGATACTCCAGGGTGATTTCACTGCCCCCCTGGCCCTGATCCATGCCCGGGGGGACGAAGCCCGGGCCCTGGCCCTGGCGGACTCCGATTTCAACGCCGAAACCGGGGCCCCACCATCCCCCGGCATTCCCGTCTTCTGCCGGGATGATATTCAGGGTATCACAACCTGTATCCTGGAATACTGGGCCGGCCGGGTTCCCCCGGTCCATGCTCTCATTCTCGGCGGCGGCCAAAGCTCCCGGATGGGGCAGGATAAATCCCTGCTTTCCTACCACGGCACCACCAGCCAGCTCGCCCACACCGCCGATATGGCAGCCCGGGCGCTGGAGGAGATGTTCCCGAGCCGCCAAGCCGCCCCCGGACCGGAATCCCCCATTCCCGACGCCGGACCGCTCCCGGACCGGTCTTCCGACCCATCCGAAACCGAGTCCTTGGACCGGACTGAGATCAACTCTCCTGACCGGGCCGGGCGCAGGTCGAAGGAAAGGGCGGAAGGCGGGCCGGAATCCGCGGAAGGCCGGCCCAGGGTCTACCTATCCCTGCGCCCCGGGCAAGAGGTCCCCGAGGATGCCCGGGACCTTCCGGTTATCCGGGACTGTTTTCCCGGCCGGGGTCCGGTGGCGGGTATCCTGAGTGCCCTGGAACACCAACCCGGAAGTGCATGGCTGGTACTCAGCTGTGATCTCCCCCTTCTCGACCCCCGGGATCTGGCGCGTCTTCTAAAATCCCGGAACCCCTTCGCCCTGGCTACCAGCCTGAAGGGATTCCAGGATCAACCCGAGCCCCTCTGCGCTATCTACGAGCCCAAGGCCCGACCCAGGCTGCTCTCCTTCATCGCCCAGGGATCCTGGTGCCCCCGGTGGGCTTTACGCTCAGGAGGGACCACCCTAATCACCCCGGAAAATCCCCAATCGGTCTTCAACGCCAATACCCCCGAGGACCGTCGCCGGGCGGCGGAGCTGCTCCAGCTGTCCGAGTCAGGAGATACCCCATGAAGCTAGCAGACACCACCACGGTTCAGACCGTTATCGCCCAGATTCTCGCCGCCCAGGAATCATCCCGGGACGACGGGGGGGTAGAAACCATTCCGCTCGAAAGGGCTCTGGGCCGCTGCCTGGCCCGGGATCTCACCGCCGACCGCCACCAGCCCCCCTTCAACCGCTCTGCCATGGACGGCATTGCCATAGCCCGGGCCGATCTGCCGGCTGCGGGGCCTCAAAATACCCTTGACTGCCCCGAGGAGGCCTGGTGCTTCCAGAGCCTGGGCATTCTTGCCGCCGGCCAGGATCCGGGTCCCCTTGCCCATCCCGGTTTTTCTGGCAATACCAGCCAGGCAGGGAGAACCCCTTCGGAATCCGAGGCCCGGCCAAGCCCCGGCGCAGTCCCCCTGAAGCGGGCCGCCGGGACACGGGATAACAAGCAGGCACCCCCCCTGCCTCCCTGTGTGGAGATTATGACCGGAGCAGCGGTGCCCCCGGGTTTCGATACCGTTATCCGCTACGAGGATCTCCAGCGCAGCCCGGATTCTCAGGCGGCGGGAAAGAATCCCCCTTCGCCGGAACCAGGGCCTGAAGCCGGGCCCGTCCGGTGGATCTGCCGGGGCTCCATTCCGGCCCGGGGGGCCAACATCCATCCCCGGGGGGCTGATTACCAGAAGGGTGCCGTCATCCTGGAGGGCGGCCAAATCATCACCAGCAGCCACATCGCCGTGCTGGCAAGCTGCGGCTACACCCAGGTTCCACTCCGGACGCTGCCCTCCATTACCATTGTAGCCACCGGGGATGAGCTGGTATCCCCGGATACCACCCCCCTGGACCACCAGATCCGGGCCTCCAACCACCTGAGCATCGCCGGAGAACTTACCAGCTGGGGATTCCCCCCCGGGGAGGTACGCCTCTGTCCCGATGATCCCCAGGCCCTTACCGAAACAATTCGCCGCGGCCTGAAGGAATCCCGGGTCCTAATCCTTACCGGGGCCGTATCCAAGGGCGCCTATGATCATATTCCCGGTATTCTGGAAGGCCTGGGGGTGGAGATTCGGATCCACGGGGTAAGTCAGCGACCCGGCAAACCCCTGCTGGTGGGCCGGGCACGGAAGGCCGGGAGAGCGGATTCCCTGGTCCTGGGGCTTCCGGGCAACCCGGTTTCCGCCCTTATTAACCTGCGGCGCTACCTGATCCCAGCCCTGGCCCTACAATCCATCCCCGGATCTTCGGGTCGTATTTGGGCCCCCGGTCCCGCCAGCCCCATGTCATCCTGGGCGGCCCTGGGCTTCCCCCTGCGTCTGGCCAGGGAAATCACCTTCGAACCCCCGCTGACCTACTATCCCGGGGTGTCTCTGGAGATGTACCAGGGCGAGCTTACCCTCGTACCCGTCCGGGGCAACGGTTCGGGGGATTTTTTCCATCTCAGCAAAACCGCAGGCTTTATCGTCATGCCCAAAGACCGGACCCGGCTGGAGGCCGGCAGTCTGGTACAATTTTATCCCTGGGGAGTGTAACCATGAACAACACCGTAACCCTTCGATACTTCGCCCAGCTGGCTGAACAGCGGGGATGCCACACCGAGCAGGTGGAGCTTCATCCCGGCCAGCGGGCCGAGGAGCTCTACCGTCAATTGCAGCAGCGCTACCGCTTCTCCCTGGATCAGGAGATTCTGCGACCCGCGGTTAACGGAGTCTACACTACCTGGGACCAGGAACTTCAGGCCGGGGACGAAATCGCCTTTATTCCCCCCGTGGCTGGGGGGTGAGTATGCAGGACAACCAACTCCCGGATACGGGATTCCGCCTTACGGAAGAGCCCATTGAGATTCTTAGTAGCGATCTTTCCCCAGGGTTGATTCGGAGCCATCCCCAAACCGGCGGGATCGTGACCTTCGAGGGGCGGGTCCGCAATCATCACCAGGGCCGGGCTGTCCTCCGCCTCTCCTACTCCGCCTACGAGCTCCTGGCCGGAAACGAAGGCCAGGATATTGCCCGGGAGGCCAAGGAGCGGTTCGGACTGGACTGGGCGTGGATTATCCACCGCACCGGGGATCTCTCGGTGGGAGAGATGGCGGTCTGGATCAGCGCAGCCAGCCCCCACCGCCAGGAGGCCTTCGCGGCCTGCCGGTTCATGATTGACGAGGTAAAACACCGCCTGCCGGTGTGGAAACATGAATACTACGAGGACGGAAGCCATGAATGGGTCTACTGTGCACACCATACCTGAATACTACTGCCGGCAGGTGAGTCTGCCCCAGGTCGGCACCCTGGGGCAGGAACGCCTGTCCCGGGCCAGGGTCCTCATCATCGGTCTTGGAGCCCTGGGAAGCCCGGCGGCGGAGTATCTGGCCCGGGCCGGGGTTGGGAATCTCCACATCATGGACGGTGATGGGGTGGAACTCAGCAACCTTCATCGCCAGCCCCTGTACACCCCCCTGGACCGGGGCAGTCCCAAGGCCCGGTCCGCTGCCGCCAGGCTTGAGACGGTGAATCCCCACCTCCGCATTACCTGGGAGGAGCGTTTTTTTGCTCCCGGGCAGTCTCTGGCGGTCTTCCCCGAGGGATTGCCTGACCTGGTCCTGGATTGCACCGACCGGTTCTCCAGCCGTTTTACCATCCACGATGCCTGTCAAGCCGCGGGCATCCCCTTGATTAGTACAGCCGTTTCGGGTACTACCGGCCAGCTGCAGATGTTCCATTTCCATCGCGGCCCCGGGCCCTGCCTACGCTGCCTCTACCCCCGGGGTTTAGAAGACGGATGTACCGGGAGCTGTGCCCAGGACGGCATTTTGGGTGCATCAGCGGGGATTATGGGCAGCATTCAGGCACTCACCGCCCTGAGCTTCCTCCTTAACCAAGAGGTACCCCCGGGGGGCCAAACCATCACCCTGAACCTAACCACCCTGGAGCAGTACACCGTCCGCTGGCCCCAGGCCCGGAGTTGCCCGGGCTGTTCATCCCCGGCCACGCCCCAGGAGCTTCCCCCCGCCCCCGTGCCAGCCTCCCCCTCTCGTCTTGGTGATGGAACACCGGCCGAACCTTCCTCGACCGGGGGCGGTACAGACCATCATGACCCGGAAGCGCCTCAATCCGGGTATACCGGCCGGCCGCCCCGCAGCCCCGGCGTCCTGCCCTCTGCCTCGTCCCAGAACCGTTCCTCGGCCGGTTCTTCGGGTGCTCTTTCGGCCAGTTCCCAGGACCATTCCCCGGACCCTTTCCCGGACCCTTTCCCTGAGGACGGGGAGCCGGTCTGCATTCTCGATGTCCGCCAGGCCTGGGAAGCCCACCCCGAGGATACCTTGCTGTTCCCCCAACGTGTACATCTCCCTGCCCAAGACATTCAACAGATCCTCAAGGAACGGCCCGAAACCCTGGACCCTCAGACCCATTACCTGATCATCTGCGAACAGGGTATCCGCAGCGCCGGGGTAGCCCGGTACCTGGAAGGTCTGGGGTTTAGGTCGGTCCGCCACCTGGAGGGCGGTATTGCACCCCTGCGGTCCCTGGTGAAGGGCGGAAGACCATGAGCATGCAGCTTCTCCTGCCAGGGGTCTTTTTTGTCACCGCCCTGCTCTACAGTACCGCCGGGTTCGGGGGAGGCTCCACCTATTCGGCGGTGCTGAGCCAAACCAGCCTGCCCCGGTTCATGATTCCCCTGGTCAGTCTGCCCTGCAATATTGTGGTTTCCGGTACGGGCTTTTTCCGCCTGTTGCGGTCAGGAGAGGTTCCGGTCCGCCAGCTTCTGAGAATCACCCTGGTTTCGGTCCCCGCGGCCTTCTTGGGCGGCCTGGTTCCGGTATCCCGCCGGCTCTTTGTCCTTCTTCTGGGGATTCTGCTGCTTTACGCCGGGGTCCAGGCCCTTATTACTCATCTGATTCCAACATCCCGCCCCACCCCCAGCCCTGGGGCCGATACCGCCCCGGTTACCCCCCGGAGGCCCTTGTCCTTGGGAATCCGCCCAGATCCGCCTGCCCGATTTTCAGCCCAGGAATCCCGGGAGCAGTCCCTGTTACCCCAGAACTTCCCCGGTCCATTTCTCTACGCCGCCGGTACGGCCATCGGTTTTGTCAGCGGTATCACCGGCATCGGAGGGGGAATAGTACTATCACCCCTGCTCTGGCGGTATACCAGTCTGGCACCCCGGGCCATCGCCGGAATGTCCTCGGGGTTCATCCTCCTGAACTCCCTGGCGGGGCTGTCGGGTCAGATCATTAAGTCGGGGCTTCCCGATTCCTCCATCCTGAACCTCACCGCCGGGCTGGTCATCGCCGTTGCCCTGGGCGGACAGATTGGATCCAGGATTCTCACCCGGTCAATTTCCGTCAGGGTATTGGGCATCGGCACGGGTTCTCTGCTGGTCGCGGCTGCAATTCGCCTCATTGGGATGTAGATTTTTCTCCATTGTTCCTGTATTCTTTATTTCATGACCACACGATCCATAGTCCACCGACTCATTCTTGTCCTGGTTCTGGGTACCATCGCTCTCCTGCCCGGTACTGCCGATGTATTTTCGTCCCCCAAGGCCCTGTACCAGATTAAAACCGACCATTTCACCTTCATTTTTTCTGAAGAAACCCGGCAAAGCGCAGAGTACCTGGCGCATCGGGCTGAGGCTATGTATGCACGGATAGCCGGCCTGTTGGATCAGCCCATGAACCTCCATATACCCGTGGTTATTACCCCGGATACGGATCAACTCAACGGCTACTTTACCGCCATGCCCTCCAACCGCATCGTGCTGTACCAGGCTCCCCTGCTGCCCAATGCAGGGTTTGCCACCTACAACCATACCCTGGAAAAGCTCTTTCTCCACGAACTTACCCATGCCGTGAGTATGAACATTCGGGCTCCCATCTACCGATTTCTTTCATGGATCGTGGGAGACATAATTCTCCCCGCAGGCCTAACGGCTTCCCAAAACTTCATCGAGGGGGTAACGGTCTCCTTCGAGAGTTTGGACGGGTACGGCCGCGCCAACGGCACCGCATACGCCCAGGTTATCCAGCAGGATATCCTCGAAGACCGGTTCATGACCTTCAACGAGACCTCGGGTATACGCCGTAACTACCCCGGGGGCTCCTGGTACATCTACGGCGGATGGTTTAGCCGCTATCTTCAGGAAACCTATGGCATGGAATCCTACGCCGAGCTTTGGAAGGAGTTCGGGGCCCTCAGGGGCATATGGGACTCCCTGCTCTTTCCCGGTGCATTCCGCAGGGTGTACCGCCAGCCCCTCACCGATGTTTGGGAGGATTTCCGCCGGTGGATGAGCCTCAAAATCCCGGTGGTAACCCAGACCCTGCCCGTTACTCAGGACTGGGACAGCATCCAGGCTATAACCGCCCGGGGAGACCAGGTGTATTATGCCGGAAGCGAGGGGATTTACCTCCTCCAGCTCAGTACGGGCAAGCGAACCCGCCTGGCCTCGGCAGACCAATCGGTCAACCGGTTATCCCTTTCCCCGGACGGTCAGCGCCTGCTGATCAGTTCGTTTCGTCCCTCCGAACCGGGGCTTGCCCGGGCCCAGCTGCGGATCTATAACCTGGCGGCCCGCCGTTTTGAATCCACCGAACTGCCCCGGGGTCTCACCGAGGCCGCCTTCACCCCCGAGGGAATTCTTGCCCTGCGTATCCAGGGGTATAGCACCGATCTGGTGCACCTAGATCACCAGGGAAGAGAAACCACCCTCTACCGCGGCAGTCTAACCAGTATCCCCTCCCATCCCGGGATCTATCAGTCCGGGTACATCCACTTTCTTTTACAGCAGGGGGGAGTCAAGGCCATCGCCCGACTTCATCGGGAATCCGGGGAGATTGAAATCCTCCAAAGCTCCATACCCTTGGGAGAGATCCGCACCCTGTCCATCACCGACCAGGGCATAACCTTCGCCTGGGATAACAACCTCACCATGTTCAAGGCCGGCCGTCTGGGCCCCCGGGGGCTGGAACTGCAGACCACCCCCATCTCCGGAGCCGTCGCCTACCCGGTCCTGACCGAGGATTCCCTGGTGTACGTCGGGAGCTTCTCCATGGGGGAACGGATCATGGAATACCCCCTGGACAACCCCGCCATGACGCCGACCCCGGCTGACCACACCTGGATCCCCCTGGATTCCTGGTCCGCCCCCCATCGGACTACCAGTTCCCTGGGCCGTCCGGCGGATACCTTCCAGCCCCTGGACTTTTCCCCCGAGCAAGGAACCGATCAACTACCGGCCCTGGAATCAAAACCCTACTACCCCATTACCCGGGTGCTTCTACCCCAGCAACGGATTCCGACCCTGGTTCTGGATCCCATGGCCGAGGAACTGAAAGATCTGGTGCAGGGTGCGGGGATCATAACCATGTCCAGTGATCCTACCGAGAGGCTCTACCTAGATTGGTATGCAACCTACCTGTGGAATTGGCGATTCGTAGATGGGGGGATTGCTCTTCGGGAAACAAGCCTGCCGGTAGATCTCCTTCTTTCTGTGACGGACGGCTTTACCTTTCCCAGCCCCCTGCTCAGCCGGGCTTACCGCACCCTCCGGGCGAGCCTGGGGGTGGGAGATCAGATTTCCTTTTCCCCTTCCCAGCGCAGGTTGTCCTGGCAGGTTGATTCTGGGGTGATTTTCCAGAGTTCAGGCCCCCAGAGCGACATTGGGGTCACCAGTCCCTACCAGTGGGATCTGGGCGGGCCGGTTATTCCCATCAGCGCCCAGGTTGGGTACAGCGAACTCTACGGGGGAATCTTCCCGCCCTATGAGCAGCGGGGAATATACTCCCAACTCTCCTGGCACGGCCTGATCCGCGGTGTGGATACCAGCCCCGAACTCCCCAATTTCGCAGCCCTCAAGGCCGGTTTCACCCTTCCCTTCCTGAGCCTAGCCCTGGACGCAGCCGGATTTCTCAGCCTCCAGGAGGATGTCGGATTCCTCCCCTATGGGGCGATCCTGAATAACCAACTCTTTCCCGGGAGCATCCATCAGCCCCAGTACTTTGCCTACGGAAGCTACCAGGAAACACCCAGCCCCTACTACGTCAGCGCCCAGGCCTCCAGCACCATCCGCTTTGACATCGGCAAGAGCCTGCCTGGTCAATTCTATCTGCAAAAGGGCTCCCTGGGAGGGGGATACCGTATGGCCTTCCTCAACGGCGACTACCTGGATTCCCTCTACCTGCAAGCCGCCCTAACCTTTCACTGGAGCCAGGGAACCATTGAAGTGCTTCCCCTGCGCCTGGGCATTGAGGCGGAATACACCCTTCGGGAGCCCGCCGGGCAGGGCTGGCAGATCCGGCTGCTGAGTGTCCTGGATATAGCAGGGCTTCTCTGAGTTCATTGTTCATCGTTCATCGTTCATTGTTCGTGCATTGACGAGGGGGGGGGGGAAACGGGTCCCCTCTTAAACCGCCCGGCTTTCCGGTGCTCAAGGAAGTAACCCGACACAGCACTCTCCATGGGTACACAATTTGGATAGTGCGTACAATGTACGACCGCACCTGCCAGCCGAGAACACCCCCTACACATCACTCTCCACCGGGGTATGGGGATCGTTGCCCCACTCCAGCCAGGAACCGGCGTAGTTACGCACCCGGGTGTACCCCAGCATCCGCAAGGTCAAATAGCTGTGGCTCGACCGCGCCCCGGACCGGCAGTACACGATCACCTGGTTCTCCGGACTCAGCCCCAGGCCGCGGTAACGCTCCCGAAGCTCCTCCAGGGGCCGAAAGGTGGGATCGAAGAGATCGCGGATATGCTCCTCCCAATTACAGTGTACCGCACCGGGAATATGGCCGTTCCTCTTCGCCGTGGGCAATACCCCCCGGTACTCGGCCTCGCTCCGGGCATCCACGATCACCGTATTCGGATCTTCCAGAGCCTCTTCTATGTGTGATTTTAACGCCAGGGCATGGGGAACCGCCACCGGTACGGCCAGGGGGGGTACGGCTGTCCCCGGATTTTCCCGGCTTTCCAGCTCAAACCCAGCGGACTGCCACCCCGGAATGCCGCCGTCCAGGAGCTGAACCTGCCCCCGGCCGAAACACTCCAAGATCCAGAACAACCGGGCCGAGGGCACCAACCCGCTGTCATCATAGAGCACCACCGGTCCCTCGGCGCCGATCCCCACCCGGGCCAGACGCTGGGCCAGCTCCGGCCAGGGAAGCAAGGCTCCCCGCTCGCTCAGGGGGTCCTGTAACCGGCCAGCGGGTAAATTCACCGCCCCGGGAACATGTCCCTTGGCATAGTCAGACTCGCCCCGGCAATCGATTACCAAGGGCTTGGAAGAACCCTTCTCACCCTGGTGGGTATGCCCTGCTCCCTCGGAGGAGCCGGCTCCGGGACCGGAATCCCTACCCAGCCCGGAGGGGGAACTCCCCTGCACGCCGAGCCAGGAAGCCAAATCCTGTACATCGATCCGTAGACTGCTCATGGTAACTCCTAGGCCCGCTTTACCCGGACCACCCAATGTCCTGCACCGGGCTTCTCAATCTCCAGCACCTCGTGCCCTTCCAAATCAAGGGACCGGGGTACATTGGATGCGGATTCACTGTTTCCTAGGTGAATCTCCAGTATCTGGCCCGAAGCTAACTGCTCCACGGCCTTTTTCGACTTTACGAAGGTGTAGGGACAAACATCCCCCTGAATATCCAAAACCTGATCTGCCATAACCACTCCTTGGTTGATACGATGCTGCAAATAACAAGGGCCCTCCGGCCTTCCGCCGACCTTCCCCTGTGGGAATCTGCTGGTCCCTGCTGCATAAACGGGCCTGGAACAAACCGGGCCCATGGTGAATTTCTGCCTTTCAGGGACGATCGGATCCGGGTAGCCCGGACCCGATGCAACCCGCCAGGTCTTAGAGCTGTTCTACCGGAAGATCTTCCCGGTTTCCCCATTCAGCCCAGGATCCGTCGTATACCCGGACCTTCTGGTATCCCAGGAGGCGCAGAGCTACGTAACTATGGGCACCCCGTACGCCGGTCTGGCAGAGGGCCACAGCCTCGTCGCTTTGATCCACCACCTGGTCGTACAGTTGGGCCAGCTCGCCTGCGGGCTTGAAACTGCGCCCCTGACCCACATTCTGGGTCCACTCGATGTTAACCGAGCCGGGAATATGGCCGCCCCGGGCCGCCCTGACATCCTCTCCGGTATACTCTCCGGCACTCCGGGTATCCAAGACCGTAACGCTCTGGTTATCCAGGTTCGCAAGAATGTAGTCCGCGTCGGCGATGAGTTCGGGCTGGGGATTAGCAGTGAAATCACCCCGGGCAGGCACCTCAGCCTCGGCACTGAGCTCTAACCCAGCGGCCGTCCAAGCAGCAAGTCCGCCGTCCAGAATATGCACCCGGGAATGCCCCAGGTACTCCAGGGCCCAGAACACCCGGGATGCCCACAGGCCGTTACCGCCGTCGTACACCACCACCGGACGGTCCTGAAATACCCCGGCGTCAGCGATATCCAGGGCGGCTATTTCCGGATCCGGAAGCATCCCCGAAACCCCGCTCACCGTATCCCAGACCGATTCCCTGGGCAGAAGCGCCGCTCCGGGAATATGTCCCTCCAGAAAGTCATCCAGGTTCCCCGATGCATCAATGATCGTCACCGAGTCCTGATTTTCTGCCAACCACTGGGGATCCACCAAGATTTCATCTCCTGGTGTCCGGGATACTCCCTGAGCCGGTTGTTCCTGGCTGCTCCCGTCTGCGTCCTGTGCCTCTTGGCCCTGTGCCTCCTGGCCTCGAGCCGCGGATTCCTGGGGCTCAGAGCTGCCCCCGGCGAAACCCTGGAATCCCAAAACAAGAACTCCCAAAACCGCCAGAGCGGCTATCCTAAAGCCCCGGGAAACGCCGCGGCCCTCTTCACTAGTAAACCTCGTCATAGTCCTATCCTCCTTATTTATGGACGTATTGTTTCATTCTTATGACCCTGAATAACCAGCCAGGTCATGATCCAACACCCTGCCATGATGCTGAACACCCCCAGGATGGAACCGATGCCCAGGGTTGCAATACCGGTAATGCCGTGGCCGATGTTACACCCCCCGGCAATGGCCGCCCCGGCCCCCATGACCAATCCGCCCCCGGTCTGCCGGGCAAAGGTCCGGGCATCGGGAAGCCGCCACTGGGCCTCCCCCTGGATCCAGGCTGATCCGTAGGCTCCCAGGGGAACCCCGATGAGGATGTACAGCGGCAATCCCACCCCTGAACCGTCCCCGGATACCATCAGCCGAATCAGGGCTGCACTGGGTTGGGTGAAGGAAAGCCCGAAATCCCGCCCCACCAGGGCGGATAGCAGCCAGGCCGCCAGGGCGATGATTCCCACCGTCAACCCCGTTCTCTTCCAGCCCCAGCCGATCACAAACTTCTGCTTCGGGGCCCGCACCAGATACACAGTCAAAGCCGCTACAATCAACCCGACGATAATCCATCGTCCGGCAATACTCTCCAGCCCCGTCACATTAAACAGGGTCGCTTCCCGTCCCTGGACATCCAGAACCGGTCCCCGGAGAACGCGCTGTACCGGGGCCAGTGCTCCCCCGTCCAGGGCCGCGGTTCCGATCAAAAATCCCACCAGGGCACCCCAGGAACCCAGCATGCCCCGGCCGGCCCGGTAGTAGGTTCCGCTAGCGCAGCCCCCTGCCAGTACCATGCCGACCCCAAACATCAGTCCGCCTACAATAAGGGCGGGCCAGAACAGGGGTGCGGTCTGGGGGTACAACACCCCCAGATCCTGGAGCAGGGTTACCCCGGGAATATTAATCACCAACACCAGAAACCATGCCCGTAACAGGCTCTTATCCTTCTCGAATACAATGCTCCGGAATGCGCTGTTCATGCAGAATCCGCCGCGCTGCAAGGCCCATCCCAGAACAACTCCCAGCAGGAGACCTCCTCCTATTTCAATCATCCCTTTCTCCTTTGATAGTGCACAAAAGGTTGTAAACTACACCGGATATAGCGGGGTTGCCCGGGGTAAGGCCCCAGGGGTAGCGCCGCAAATGGGGAATGTTACAAGCTTTTGCGCACTAGGTACTCCGTTTTTAAAAACAGGCAAACGAACCGTTTTTCTGAACCAATGAAGCAACACCCCAGACATCATCACCCAGGACATCCTCTCCCCCGGGCCAGGCCCAATCCCCGGATCCACCCTCCTCGGCAGCTACCTTCCAGCGCCGGACAACCCGTCCCATGGCGATCTGGGCCGCTTCGCCGCCGGCTCCCAGGGCCAACACCGTCTCTCCCGGACCCCGGGTCAGAGCCTGAACCCGGAAGTCCAGGCCAATCCTCGCCGTTACCTCACGGCTCCGGGGCGCAAACTGAACCAGCCCCCGGCCGGAAGCCTCCACAAAACTCACCACATCCGTCACCACCGGGGGCCGAAGCTGCAGATCAGCATCGAAGGTGGCAACCTCCCCGCCGGTCCGTTCATCCACAACGGTAACCTGCCCCTGGCCGTTCAATCCCCACAGTTCTGTGTATCCCCCATCGAAGGCCGCCAGCTCCAGGGACGTCGGCAGGGTCTCGATAACCTCCAGGTTCTGGCTAAAGATGATTCCAATGCCCTCCGCACCGGGACGGTAGAGCCGGGTCCCCCTGCGGTTTGGCAGAACCGGTCCGAAACCCCGGGGGATCCTGGCAGAACGCGGATCCGATAGCTCCAATAGCCGGTGGGAAAACTCCGTTACAACCTCGGTCTCACCCTCCTCTTCCCCGGGAGCTGGAGAAATCACCCATACCCGGTCGCCGTTGGGCGAAAAGCTCAAGGCCCGGAGGGCTCCCAGCCCCGTGGCAATCTCATTTTGCAATTCAAAGGTCTGGGCGCTGTACACCCGGATTACATCACTATCCTCAAACAGGACAAATACGGAGACTCCCCCGGGGGTGGGCACTACTGCCAGGGGAACCTGGGGCAACCCTACCCGGGCAACGACCTCCTGGCCGGCAGTATCCAGGGCCACCAGTTCGCGAGCCTGGGGCAGAACCAAAAACAGTGCCCCCTCGGCCGGCTCAGCAGTCTCGGGTAGCTCGGCCCCGGGTAGATCTCCTACTGCGGCCTGTGATTCCAGCCCCGGCGCCCCCGCACCCAGAACCTGCAAACCCGCCGGGCCGGGGTTCTGATGCAACCCCGCCAGGGCAGTGATGGCTGCTGCCGTTCCTAAGGCTGCCACGGGCCCCCGAAACCGTTTCCATGACTCCGGTATTCCTGCCATTATGTATCTCCTTGTCTCACTATGACGCCCGGTTCCCCGGTACCCCTACTCCAGCTCATTGTCAACTTTGTTGCTATAGTATGTTTACTTTAAAGTCATGTCAACCGAGGCCATCAATTTTTTGATATTTTTTGTCAACTTTTCGGAGCGCCACAGGTACTCCAGGGCATACCCTGGACATGCATACCCCGCGGCAGGCTTTGCGGGGCTTTACTCAGTATTTTTACCGAATTTAAAGTTGATTTAAGGTTCGCGGTTCTACAATGCCCCTAGATCATTACAAAAGGAGCTACATATGACCAACGTGAAAAGAACAATCATTCTTTTATTCCTGGCAGTTTTCATCCTGACCCCCATGCTCGGGTTCTCCCAGGAGGACAAGGAGCAGGAAGAGCAGAAATTCGGGTTCTTCGACCGGTTCATGGTTGAACTGGGTGCCGGATACGGCCTGATGCCCGGCTATGAAGAGAGCACCGGAATTGTCATCCCCATTACCGCCAGCTACATTCCCCTGGATCTGAAACTCGGCGCCATGGACGGATTTGTGAGTGCGGGTTTCCGATACGAGCCCGGCTTAGTGCTCGGGGCAAGCTCAACCGGCGAATTCGGTATCCAATTCATGCAATCCTTCACCGCCACTGGCGACTTCTACCTGCGGTTCCTGAAGGAACTGGATCTGGTACCCTTCGCGGGAATCGGATTGGGCCTGTACCAGGTTGCCGGCGCATCCACGGATGGCGAGAGCATCGGAAACTTCTTCGGTTTCGCACCCCGGATCGGCGTACGCATGGGCGGAATCAACGGGTACATCAGCTACCACATCATCGCCCCGGGTAAGGCTACCACCAATCCCAGCTACTTCTCCATCGTAGCGGGTTACACCTTCGGCGGCAGCCGTCTTTCCAAGTAATTCCCTTTCGTTTCGCCTAAGGTCCCCGGCCCGGAAGGGGTTTCCGGGGGCCTTTCTTATTGTGTAGTGCGCAAAAGGTTGTAAACCACACCAGATATAGCGGATCATTCCATAATTCCGTACAGGGATGGTGTCGCCGAGGTGCACTGTTACAACCTTTTGCACACTATATTATTATTGCCCCAAGCCGCCGGGGCTGATATAGTCCTTTCATTATGACAAAGCCAGTATTCAAACCCAACGCCCTGGACCTTACCACGGGGCTTTTTGTAATCATAAACCTCGTGGCAATTATCGCCAGTTGGCAGACCATGGACAATCCTTGGCTTGTCTTCGGGGTTTACGCCTCATGTTTGATCACGGGCCTGGTGGCCATGAGGATCAACCGCTTGGAAGCCTGGGAACAGAGTCCCTCCTTCCTTAAAAAGATCGCGGCTACCCTGTTCCTCATCCTGCGCCTGGGCTATCCCCTCATTTACATGCTCTTTTTCTTTGTGGGTGTAACGGAGTTTCAGCACCTCTTCTTCCCCGAGGTACTGGATCCACAGTTTATTGCCTTCGACCAAGCCCTCTTCGGCTACCTGCCGGTAAAACAGTGGATGGTTTGGTACGACGGATATCTGATCTCCGAGGTGCTCCACGGAGCATACTTTATCTACTATCTTCTCCTGGGCATCCTGCCCCTGGGGTTATTCTTCAAGGACCCGAAGATCCTGGAACGGTACCTCTTTGCGGTCATGCTGGTATTCTACGCCTCAGCCCTTACCTACCTGGTGTTCCCCGTAGCCGGGGGACGGTATCTCCCTGAACTCAAGGAGCTCACCGAGACCCTGCGCCACGGCCCCTTTACCAAACTCATGGCCCTGGCATACCAGACAAGCTCCCACTTCGGGGCAGCCTTCCCCAGCACCCACGTGGCCATGAGCCTGGTCATGGTGGCCGGCTCCTGGAGTTATGCCCGGAAAACGGCTCCGCTGTTTATCCTGAATGCGATCTTGGTTATGATTGCCACCGTCTTCTGCGGCTATCACTACGTGGCTGATGTGTTGGGTGCGATAGTCTACGTAGGGGTTCTCTATCCCCTGGGGTTACGGCTTCACCAGCGGATCAGCTCTGGTCTTCTGGTCCCTGGTTCACCCCGGAAATCTGATCCATCATTGCATCCACAGATTTCTTCCGAAGGCGATACAGGTCTCTAAGGTACTCGTAGGCTGTTCTTGCCACAGCAAAGGCGGGAACAGCCAGGAGTAATCCCACAAACCCCGCCATACTCCCCGCAGTCAACAACAGGAAAATAATGATTACCGGGTGGATTTTGAGCTGACGCCCCATTACCAGGGGCGATATCAGCTGGCTTTCCACCTGCTGTACAATCACCACTAATAAAAGAACCTTAAGCATCTGGGAAGGACTATCCAGCAGGGCTACAATCAGCCCCGGTACCGTCCCGATAACCGGTCCGATGTAGGGAATGAGGTTGGTAACCAGGGCGATGACGGCCAACAACAGGGCATAGCGCACCCCGATGATGCTGTAACCCAGCAGGAGCATGACCCCCACAAAACCGCTGACGATCATCTGCCCCTTGATGTACACCCCCAGGGTCTTGCTCATGTTCCCCATGATGGCTTGCGCCTCATCCCGGAACTGCAGGGGAAAAATCCGGGACACATACCCTGGGAACTTTTCTCCGTCTTTGAGCATGAAGAAAAGTACGAAGGGAACCGTGGACACTACCACTACAATGTTGGACACCAGCCCCAGCATGGCACTCAGGTTCGCCCCTATATTCTCATACAATCCCGAAAGAAACTCGTTCAAGCGTTGGGGCAGTTCCTCGTAGATGCTTGCCACATCCAAACCCACGGGCAGCCACTCTATGGTCTCCACCTGCTGCAGAATCCCCTGGAGCTGTCCGATGAACCGAGGGGTATTGGCGATGAGGGAGTTTATCTGGTCCCGAAGCTCGGGTATGGCCAGGAGGATCCCGATGCCGAAGAGTCCCCCCAACACCAGGTACACCAGGACGATCGCCAGGGTTCGCGGTACCCGGATCCGGGTTAGAAGGTTAACCACCGGGACCAGAAGGTAGAAGAGTATCCCTGCCAAAAACACCGGTAAAAAGAGGGTACTCACTAATACAGCTATAGGCCGGAACAGAAAACTGACCTGAGCCCCGATAAACACAATCAGGAGGCTCAGCAGGACATACATGAGCCATCGGAAGAGGGGAGTCCGGGTAAGGGGTGTCATGTTCCGCCAATGTTTCCGTTTTGAAGGGGGAAGCCCCGTGGCGCTGCCGGTACCCGAGCCGCCGCCCAGGTCGGAGCCGGCTGTCGGTTCCTTGCCAGGATCCGAACCGGGGCTCTGTCCCGTCACAGGTTCCTGGCCTGCATCGGAACTTTGCGCAGCCTCGGAGCCTCGCCCAGCCTCGGCGCTTCGTCCTGTCTCGGAGCCTCGCCCTGGCTCTGCATCCCGACCCGTCCCGGGACGCTGAGAAGCCTCGGCAGCCCGGCCTATTCCGCGCTCCTCGGAACCGGCTCTCCGGGGATCTGGCCCGGGCCTGGCGGAACCGGCGTTATCCTGGGAATGGGATCCCGAGGAGGCCGGGTGATCCGGTTGGGTCACGGGGTGGTTAGGATCGGCAGCAGCCGGGGTTTCAGGGGTGGAGGGGTTTTTGGATCCCCGGTGATGGTTAGCCATGGCTTAGTAGCTCCGGAGGCATTGGTAAATGGTCAGGGCGGCGCCGGCCCCCTGGCCGAGGGCGGTGAGCACCTGTTCCCTGCCCATATCGCAGACATCCCCGGCGGCGTAGATCCCCGGCATGCTGGATTCCATGTGTTTATCGGTGACCACCCGGCCCTGGGTATCCAAGTCTACCCCGTTGGGCAGGTAGGCGGTAACCGGCGAGGGTTGGAACTCCATAAAAAATCCCGCGGCATGCACGGTAACCGGGCTTCCCTGGGACGGTTGAATCACCACAGACCTGCAGAAATCATTCCCTAAAAATTCCAGAGGCCGGGCATCCTCATACAGATGTACCCGGTCATGGTTTCGGAGTTTTTCCAGAAGCTCAGGACTCACGGTCGCGCCGGGATTCAGGGTCACATACACCGCCTTAGCAATGGCTGCGGTATCCAGGGCGGCCCCGGCAGCCCGATCGCTATCCCCGTGGATGTATACCTCCCGCTCCCAGAAGGCATGGCTGTAGCTCAGAATATTGCTGCCCAATCCCCGGCCCCAAAACTGCTTAATTCCCGGAATCTGGAGCCGCGGCCCCGAGGTTCCCGAGGCGGCCAGAACCATGCGGCACCAGTATTCCTGTTCGGTGGCATCCTGACGCCGGGATCGTACCGAGAATCCCTGCTGCTCAGGGGCGTCCAGGGGTTCCACTGCCAGAACCTCTTCGCTGCGGTAGAGCTCGGACCGGTAATGCAGCCGGCTTCGGTACACCGCCACCTGTTCCCGGGCCTTGATAATGGTATAGTCCTCCACATCGGGCAGGGCGACGGTATGATTAGTCTTTCCCCCCAAATCCTTGGACAGCACCAGAAAATCCAGCCGTTTGCGCATGGCATACACCGCTGCCGCAAGACCCGCCGGGCCGGCGCCAACAATAATCAGATCGTACATAAGGCCCTCCTTTGTGTTTGGGGGGATTCTAATGCCCCTGGCTCCGAAACCCCGGGGTTTACTCCAACACCGGTGGTTCTTCGATGAGCCCCTCTTCCATCATAACCTGAGTTACCCGTCTGGAGCGAGAAATTATCTTTTCTGCCATGGAATACAGCTCCTGACGGCTCCGGGTTACCCGGGCGACACCCTGCTCCTGAGCCTTCAACCCCACGGCTGCAGCGATTTCGGGGAACACCTTCCAATCTTCCATGGTCGGCAACAGGTTCTCCGGTCCCAGGGTATCCCCCATATGGGCGACCAGGGCATCGGCAGCGGCGAAACACATCTCATCGGTAATAGTCTTAGCCCTGACATCCAGGGCCCCCCGGAAAATCCCCGGAAAACAGAGGGAATTGTTAACCTGGTTCGGGAAATCGCTGCGTCCAGTTGCGACGATAGCAGCCCCGGCCTCTTTGGCCTCCCAGGGCCAGATTTCCGGTACGGGGTTTGCGCAGGTAAATACAATGGGATCGGGGGCCATGCCGGCGATCCACTCGGGCTTGATGGTGCCCGGTCCGGGCTGGGCCAGGGAAATGACGACATCGGCGCCCTTCAGGGCCTCGGCGATGCCGCCCTGACGACCTTCGGCGTTAGTATTCTCGCAGAGCTGCCATTTTTCCCGGAATTCCACCCGGCGCTTATAAATATCTTCCCGGAAGGTTCCCAGAATCCCCCTGCTGTCCACCATGAAGCACTGTTCAGCCCGGGCACCCCGGGCGAAAATGAGGCGAGCGCAGGCTACATTGGCTGCCCCGGTACCGATGAAGGCAATTCGTACATCCTCAATGGCCCTCCTCTGGACCCGCAGGGCACTGAGCAATCCCGCCAGGGTCACGGTGGCGGTTCCCTGCTGATCATCATGCCATACCGGGATTTCCGCCTCCCGGCGCAGGGTATCGAGAATGCGGAAACACTTGGGTTGGCTGAGATCCTCCAGGTTGATGCCTCCGAAGCTGGGCTGCAGCCGGAGGACGGTCTGGATGATCTCATCGGGGTCTTTGGTATCCAGCATGATTGCCACGGAGTCTACTCCGCCTAAATACTTGTAGAGCATCGCCTTGCCTTCCATGACCGGCAGCCCGGCCTTGGGACCGATGTCTCCCAGCCCCAGTACCCGGGAACCGTCGCTGATGACCGCTACGGTATTCCACTTGCTGGTATACTCATACACCTTATCAGGATCCTCCTGTATAGCCAGGCAGGGCTGGGCTACCCCGGGGCTGTACCATACGGAAAAATCATCCATATCACGCACCACACACTTGGGGACGGTTTCCATCTTTCCGCCGTAAAAACGGTGCATATCTTCGGCGATCTCCCCGTAACGGTTCGCTTTCTTCAGCTCGTCATCCTTCTGGTTCATCGAGGCTCCTTACGCAGTATCTGGGATTGCTCCATCATGCCAGGAAGCCGGGGCACTTTCAAGAACCCGGAAGCCCAATATTGACCTTCCGCCTGGCTGTGGTATAATGTCCCCACAAATCTATGTAAAAAAAAGAGTTACGCGTGTTTTCCATATTCAAAAAAAAGAAAGTTGATTCAAATAACCAATTAGACATTGTAAAAAAATACCGCCATCAGCTAACAGCCATCCTCTCCCAGACCTGGGAAACCTTCTGGATAATCGAAGGCGGGGTTACAAAATATATCAGTCCGGGGATCAAGGAGCTTACCGGGTACGCCGAGCAGGAAGTCTGCATCAAACCAGGCGGGCTCTCTGAACTGCTGGGATTAGATGACCCCGGCCTTCCCCCGGACGGGGTTTACCCCCTCACCCACCGGGACGGATCCCGGCGCTGGATCAGGACAAGGCAGATCCGCCTGGAAAAGCGGTCCCCCCTGACCATTTTCATTCTCCAGGACATTACCGCCGAGCAGAGCAGCATGGAGCAGATCCATTACCTGGCGTCCTTCGACCCCCTCACAAAACTCCCCAACCGGCACCACTTTGAGAAGACCCTGAACCAGCGCATTGCCCAAGGCGTGCCGATGCTCATCATGTTCATGGATATGGACCGATTTAAGGAGGTGAACGATGTCTACGGCCATGCCCTGGGGGATCTGCTGCTGCAACATATGGCGGAGCGGGTATCGGCCCTGGTACCTCCCGAGGGATTTTTAGCCCGCTTCGGGGGCGATGAGTTCGCCCTCCTGGTACCCCACCCCGGGAACCCCGATGAAGAGCTTGATCTGGCCCAAGGGATTGTCCAGGAAGCCAGCGAACCGGTGGTTATCCAGGGAACTAATCTGCTCACCGGGATGAGCGTCGGGGTCTGCAGCTTTCCCCGGGACGGTTCGGATACCCAGACCCTGCTCACCCATGCAGACCTGGCCATGTACGAGGCGAAAACCATGGGGAAGGATCAAGCGGCCCTCTACGAGCCCCGGATGACCCGGGCTCTGGAGCGAACCATGCGCCTGAGCCAGGGCTTACGTCGGGCTATCGAACAGGATGAACTATTTCTGGAGTATCAACCCCAGTTCGACCTGGTCAGCGGAGAGCTCTCGGCCTTCGAAGCCCTGGTGCGGTGGAATCACCCTGAATTAGGATTGGTTCCCCCCAGCGAATTCATCCCCGTAGCCGAGGGAAGCCACAGCATCCACCTCCTGGGAGAATGGGTACTCTGGCGGGCCTGCGCCCAGATGAAGGAATGGTCTGACGTCTTCGGATGGGAGAAGAAAATCGCGGTGAATGTATCCCCCTACCAACTGCTGAACCCGAATTTCGTGTCCGTGGTTGCCCACGTACTCATTGATACCGAGCTTCAACCCTCCCAGCTGGAACTGGAGGTTACCGAAACGGCATTGATCCAGGATATTCCCCGTACCCTGGGTGTGCTGTCCCAGCTCCAGGATATGGGCATTGAGCTGTCCCTGGACGATTTCGGCACCGAATATGCCAGCTTTAACTATCTCCAGCAGTTCAGGCTGAACAAGCTCAAGATTGATAAACTCTTCGTACAGAAGTTTTTAGAGAATCCAAGCACCTCCAGTATTGTGCAAACCATCATCCAGCTCGGCCGGTCATTGAATATGCGGGTCCTCGCCGAGGGGGTTGAGACCCAGGACCAAGCCAGGGGACTAATATCCCTGGGCTGCCAAGAGGTTCAGGGATTCTTCTTCGGCAAACCCCATCCCCCGGAGCATTGGCAGACCCTCCTGTCATCCCAAACCCAGCAGGTCTGAGGCGGCCCCGGAGATACGTACCTCCTACGACAAGGCGTTCATAATGCGCAAAAGCCTGTACCATTTTACCCTGATGACACCACCCCTGGGACGCATTTGGTTAGGTCCGCTACATCTGAGGTAGTTTACAACCTTTTGCGCACTATGAAAGGCGTTGTACCGATTCCTGCCGACGGCCCCAGCCCTGGTTTTTTTTCGCTTGTCCCGCTATATCTGCTGTTGTTTACAACCTTCTGAGGACTGGATTCGTTATAGATAATTATTTATTGACTTATACCTACATTTGATCATATGATCAGCCTATAGGAGAACCATACCATGAAAAAAACCACGATACCTGCACTATTTGTGCTGGTACTCTCAGTCTCCCTGGCTCTGGTAGCCTGCGGAGGAAATACCCAACCGGCTGCACCGGTTTCCGACGGTAGCGAGGATCTGAAGATTGATTTCCAGCTGAACACTGCTGCTGCTGATCCTGCGAACAACTACTTCAGCTTTGCCGGAAACATCCGGTACATGGCTGCGGACAAGGACCAGGTAGATGTAACCACCGGAGCATCGAAACTGCGCTCCACCGAGGTGTTCCAGGCATACCTGTACGATGTAGAAGGCAAACCCACCCTCCCATCTGGTTTGCGGGGTCTGTTCCTCTTTGCTGTGAATCCCTTCGACCAGATCCAGATCGACAACCTCCAGGCATCCAAGGCTGCTGACGGAACCATCACCGTTCAGTACACCCACCGGGGGACAGCCTACCGGATCACCACGGATAAAGCCGGCAAGCTGAGCTTCCCCAACGGATCCTTTGAAGCCCGGACCATCGGGTACATCCAAGGCGCGGGTCCCCAGGTTATCAGCACCGACTTTGCCAGCGATGCCACCGCCGCCACAGTGGATTACGCCAAGGTGTGGGACAGCAGCATTGCCGGAGGCAAAAACGTTGCGGAGGGTGTGGACCGGAAGACCGGAACCATCGGTAGAAATCTGGCCGCCGCCGATTCCATGTACTACTTCGACGGAACCCTGGACGTGAGCCTCAACGGATCCATTCTGAAGATTGCCGGGGCCCTTACCGCCGTACCCCGGAGGTAACAAGACCTCATGTATCCCGAGGTAGGATGACCCTTCATACCCCCTCGGGGATACAAGCCTTTAGAAACCCAAGCCCGGTTCGGAGCAAGCCTCCGGCCGGGCTTTTTTGGTGCATGGCGTAATGCAGAAAAAACGGGAAAAATAGAATTATTTAATAATCAAATATGCTATCAGTAACGAGTAACCATCCCCCAAAATTTCTTGGCGCCTTGTTGGCACCGAGTTTAAATATGATTGTATTTCTCGGAATTTGATCTGCTCGAAACGGTCACTTCGCCACTACTTTTCAAGTATAGTGGGGAGTGTCTCGCCAGAAATATTGATAATGAACACGGTTATGGAATGGTAAGTGGAACGCTATTGGGTTCATCAAGCAAGGGCTTCGAGTTAAAATCAATATCCGGTAACGGCTTATTGCGATCTATGTTCTGTTTTATCGCTAATGATGCAACCATTTCACCATCAATATCAAAGATCCTGTACAGAAAAATTGCCGTTTCAGGATTTATATTTTCCTGCACATAGTGAGGGGAATACCCTTCTTCGAGAGCGATATGGAGTAAAACTTTCAGTGGAAATAATGCTTGGATCTGTTCAAGAGCTTCAGGATGTATATGCTTAAACACAAATTCATTTTTAGAATTCTTTTCGATTTCATACACTGCTTCATTGGGATCTGCGGAAACCGAAGTTGCCAACAACCCTATCCACAAGCAAACAATAAATAATTTTTTCATTGAAATTTCCTCCCTTAATGCTAACTTATCGGGTATGTATGATAATAGACATATTTCCGATGTAGCAACAACAACTTAAAAGTTCCGCTTTTCAGCGGTTTCAGATATCCGCTATCCTATTGCCCCATACTAGCGTTGAAAATGGTCGTAGAACAGGGAATAAGTCACCGGGAAGTGAAAGAACTTCTAAATATTCCCAAGGGAACCATCGGGAGCTGGAATTTTAAAAATAATCATCTATCCGAACATTAACCCCAGGAGCTCTCTCTATCAGCGATCTTACTGCCGAAAATCGACGGCTAAGGAAAGAATCGGCGTTTAAAGCCGCGTATTCGCGAAGCCCACGAGAGGGGGCAAATTAGAAATCAATGTCATCATCGTCGCCGTGTTCGAAATCCACTAGATCCGGCTGTCAGATCGATGCTATAAGGGGCCGTCTACTGTTTATTCAGGCTGGTCTGATACTCCGGGCTGGAGGGCAAGATGCCCGACCTGCACGCTCTCCAAGCACAATTAAAATTGCCGGAAGAACAAAGAGGGAAAACAAGGTTGACACTACCATTCCGATTATTAGGGTTGCCCCTAACTGAATCCAGAAAAAGCTGATAGGTGTCAAACTCTGGGCGATAAGTCCGGGGATGATACTTAAAATTGTGGTGATGCTAGTAGATATCATTTGTGGTGCCCTGCGCCGGGCGCTTAGGAGTACCGCCGGGGGGCTGTACCATCCACGGAGGAGTTTTGCTGGATAATCTCTGAGTTGAGAGATGAACAGGATTGCATCATTTACTACGAGTCCAGTCAAAATGAGCATGCCCATTCCCGAACCAACAGACAAGCCGAGGGTTATGATAATAATTGAAAGAGAAACTCCAAGAGATAGTGGTATGGTTAAAAAACAGAGTACACCGAAGCGGATGGACTCAAAGTGGCCGATGAGGATACAGAGAATCACCAGCGCACTGAAACCAAGAATCCAAAGGGGAAATGCCTGGTCGCCTCTATCCACTTCTATATCATCGTACAGTAATTGGATCCCCGGTGCTGGGTTGATGCTGTCGAACAGGTTTTCGGTGACACCCAGTGCGGCCCGTATGCTAAGAATCTGCGGGTTGAGGGTAAAGGAAAGATCGACAATATACTGCTGATTACGGCGAGTAATGGGGGTATTGAAGAAGGTTTCGGCGGGTATAAGGTGCATTGTTTTGCTTAGGGGGAATCCCTGCTCCGGGGTTTTAACCGAGTCCATAGCTTGAGAAAAATCTGAGGATAATACCACCGGAGACTCGGCGATGGTATAGATCGGCTCAATGGTATTTTCTGGGATGATAGGAAGGCTTCTCGCCGACACATGTGAAAGTGCCTGGGAAATCTGCATGGGTTCAATGTGGTTATTCCAGAGGTACTCATGATCCAACCAGAAACTGAGGGTATTGGAGTCAGAAATGGTGCCGGAGTTTGATCTAGAGAACCCCCCCGAACGAATACCTCGGTGGTTTTTCATCACAGTTAAAAAGCGCTGGGCTTCACTAATTAAGGTTTCCAGGGTTGGACCTCCAAGGGTCACCGTCAAAGGGGTGGTTCCAGAAGAACTCATATGCTGCCATATGGTTGACTTGCCTACCGATGACACCTCTAAAGAGGATTGAGAGCTGCCAAACTTAGAAAAATCAAGTGTTATCCCAAAGACTTCGGCTAGGGGAGCCAGCAAGCTACCAAGTTCTTGGTGCCATCCAGCAGTTTCAGAGGGGTCTATGCGTAATCCATAAAAGGTGATTGAGCCATTCGCCTCTCTCATCTCGGCAATCCGTTCAATACTCCGCCGGCTGAGAGGAGTCCGGCTCAATTGAGCATCTATTGATGACAGGAAGCTGGATGTATCATTGAATGTTAGTGGTTTTGATGCGAGAAACTGAATCCTCGGATGTATCTGACCAAGAGTGTGTTCCGAAGTACCTTGTGAAATATTCCCGGGTAGCAGTAATAACCCGAGCAAGGCTGTTACAAATAGGACCGTAAATCCGAATAGAATCCCTCGTGCAGCATGAAAGGGTTTCAAGCTAAAAGGAGTAAACCTCATTACCGGTGTTAAGGATCTCGGCTGAGAAATACTGAGTGCGAATGGCATGAACAAGAGGGCGGAAAATGCTCCGGCCAGGTTGGCAATAATAAAGGCCAGGCCAATTTCCTGTGACAAGTATTGACCCGAACCGATTACAAAGAAAAGGGGAAGAAAGACAACCGTATTTGTAAGTATCGAACTGAAAATATCCTCTGCGCTGCGTGAAATAGCCTTATTTTGGTGTGATTTAAGACTTTCCCCCAATCGTCCCTGATACACCAAGGTGGCATCAATCACAATTCCCAAAGAAAGCACCACCATACCTAATGATAACAGGGTAAATGGAATTCCTAGTACATAATAGATAACCACCACTGCCCCAAGTGCAATAAGAAGACTGGACCAAAACAAAAGCATAATTCGAAGAGAACGAAAATAGAACATTAAGAAGAGACTGAGTAGAGCTAACCCAATACCTAATTGGACGAAATACACCGAAAAAAAGGAATTCTTCTGAACAATTGGATTCTGAAGAATCAATGCCTGGGTCTGTTTCGAAAAACCGAGAACCTCGGGTGTTCGCAGAAGCCCAAGTAATTCCTGCACCCTGGATAGGCTTCCGCTGTTTTGAAAAATACTACAGTCCACAAGAAGTGCTTCTCGTCCATTAACCAGGACGATGCTGGCAGATTCCTTCGCCGTGGCTGGTGCAATTGAATATCCTTCAACTGCCTGGTTACCGAGCCAGGAGTGAATACTATCCAATAAGTTACCCGAGGATCGTGTAAATACTGGAATGGGAACCCTGGCTTCACTCCGGCTAAACACTGAGAGAGGTTTCACTCCCCGGGAAATTGAATCAGTAATGGCTGCATACTGGTGCAGCTCTTGGAGGAGATCTCTATCACTTTGAAAACCAGGTTTCTTCAGCTCAACAAGGTATTCTTGCTGTGGTATGCCTGTTATCTGGTATTGGACCACTCCGGGATTACCTTGGAGTGCGTATATGAGGCTGCGAATACCCGCAATTTCCTGATGTACTGATTCGGGAAAAGATAGGGCAAATCGAAGCTGCATTCCGTCTGATGCAATACCATTCAAAGCTGATTGAATGTTCTGAATCTCTCCACCCTGGTCAACTTTCCTGTTTGGTACTGAAAGGCTAACTCTAAGAGAATGCCGGTTAGCATAGAACTGCATCTGGTTCCAAAGGGTCAATATCTGCTCAATTTCAAACCCCTCGGATGGTCCAGTGAGCTCAACCTCGAGGGAACCTACCTCCGACTGTGCTTTTATTTCTTTAACTCGTTCCGACTCAAGGGCTATTCGTTCTATCTCGGGCAGATGAATGGTAGCGAGGCTGTAACTACTTATACCATCCTTGGTAAATATAAAGACAACACCCTGTAGTGGAGAAGGTTCAGCAGCCATCATGGTGAGGTTTTGGTATGCTAAGCCTGCAATACTGATGAAGGACAGCCAAAAGAGAACACCAAATTGCCGTTTTCGCCGATACCAAGAAATAAGACTCATGGAGAACTATCCCCTGCTGTCTTATTTTTATCCAGAAATCCACCCTGTGAAGAGAGTCCGAAGGGGAGAATCCAGATACTCATAATGGTCGCGGCAGCAAGGCCAAAAAGAAGGGTTAGACTCAAGGGCCGCCATAGCATGCCAAGGGACCCTGATAAGAATACCATCGGGAGAATCCCACCCAGGGAGGTGAGAGTGGTCATCCATATGGGTCGGAACCGCCGACTAGCGCGCCTCGCAAAGGAGTGCATATCTTCCGGGTAGCTAGGTTGAGATGGATTAACAGACTGATCTAGAGAACTGCCGAGGAGTATAGAATCATTCACACAAATTCCAATAATGAAAACCAGCCCGATCATTACCATGACATCTGCTGTTACCCCTAACAATAGGACGGCCACTGCAGCTGCTCCCATGGAAAATGGAATAGAAAGAAGGATTGCCCCAACCTTCCTGAGGTTCTCAAACTGGGCCAATAGGACGAGAGTAATTGTTAAAATGATGAATACACCTGCCAGAGATAGTTCCCGGGCGCTGGTAACAGAACGGGATAATCCTGAATGGTACTCCACCCAAACATCGGATTGTTCAAGGGTCTGCCGCTGCTGAACAGAAAAACTCTCGGCGATCTCCGCCATGGGAATGCCAGGGGTGCTGGCAATTCGGGTAACATATCGGCCCCGTTCACTGGTTAGCCGGACAGGGCCTTCCACTACACGCACCTTAAGATAGGGATCAAGACCCAACCGTGATACCGCCATTTGTATATCTTGAAAGAGATTCTGAGCAGACCGATATTGGTCCTTGTGAACAAGAGCAATGCTGCGGCCATCCAGGGTCTCAATGCTCCCTACATGCAGGTACTGCTCTACCTTTGGCAACAGCTGCTCAATGATGGCCTGGGTATCATATCCCGGCCCGGGAGTAATCTCTAATCCCGGAGACGGAACGCTGCCCTGGTCACTTACTCGTGGAGTGACCCCCATCTGATTCAATTCATCCCGTAATAGGTTGGATACAAGAGAAATCTGTTCAAGATCGTATCCACTGATCCGAATTTCGTTTTTCTGGGATTCTAAAGCCAGAAGATACTCTATGGGATTCTTTTTCTGGATGATGGGGTCCATTGCCATGAGGGGATCCGCCCTTCGAAGGGATAGCTCAAGCCTTGGGGTGAGAGTAGAGATCTCCGAGCCTGGACCCACAATCATGACATATCCCCAGCCCCTGCTTTGGGATGGAAGTCCCACCGTCTCATCAAACCGGTTGTTTAAGCTGAGAAAATACTGAGCCTGATCACCAACAATTCCATGAAGCTCATTGCTAAGATCCTCAACCCAGACATCGGTAAAATCACCCTGATAAAATCTCGGACAGTAAAAATTAATAACCTGTACATCTGAGCCCGGCTGAGATAAAAACCCTTTGGGACTTACCAGAAGGGATACTATACCCAAAAAAATCACCACGATGAGTATTAGGAATGGAAGCCATCGGCGTGCACCCAGCCAGCGGATGCTTTTCTGATACCAGCGTTCCAGAAAAAACCAACTCCAATCTACCCTTTTCTGAAAGGTCTTCCGCTTCCGAGTCGCGTAGAGCATATTGGGTAAAATTACCAGAGAGCTGAAAAGGCTGCTCAGTAATGCTAAAATAATCGCCCCGGAAAGATCAGTAAAAAGAGATGATAATTGTTCAGAGAGAAAAAATAGTGGTATCAAGGCGGCTATAGTGGTAATTGTTGAGGTTATCATTGGTACGGTTACTTCATAGAGTCCCAGGCTCAATGCCTGCCTTCGTGGCCTTCCAAGGCGAAGCTGCCTATCAAAAGCCTCGATAACGACAATCCCATTGTCCACCACAAGACCAATCGCCAGAATCAGACCTGCGAGGGAGAGCAGGTTTAAAGATATGCCGAAGATCCGGAAGCCGAGAAGGCTAAATAGAAATGCTGATGGTATGGTAACAGCAACCGGTAGGGCGTAGGACAAGCTTCCTAAGATAAAATAAAGTACAATACCAGTTAACAGAAGGCTAAACACCAGTGATTGACCCACCAGCTGAATCGATTCATCTATGAACGCTGCACTATTTTCCACCTCCTCATAGGTAATATTCATTCCTTGAATCGATAGTTCGTCTTGGATCTTATTCAAAATTTCTTGGGAGGATTTCACCGCATCTACCACATCAGCACTATGCCGCTTAGAAATGCGTAATAAGATTCCCGGCTGAGACTTTCCAGAGATGATTCTGCTCGGTTGGGTCATACTTCGGTGAATGCTTCCGAGGATCTCACCGGGAAGCTCAAAAACTTCTTGGTTTTCTAACCCTGCTGCATGGTAACCAGGTCCATACAATAGAGCCAGATTTGCTTGTTGCTGTTCAAACTGGAGGGTGGCAGGAGGAAGAATCTGGTCCTGTAGTTTATCTTCGAGCAGAGAGAGATTGCTGTTCTGCCGGGTAAGCTCTAATCGATCCACCACCAGAGCCACATTTTCCTTGGCTAATCCTTCGGCAGTGACAAAGGCTATGAGTGCATGCTGTTCAAGCCTGGGAATGATTAAATCTTGCACAGCCTGACTGAGTTGATATATGTCAGCGGAGTTTGTAGAAATTGAATAGGTGAGAACGGGTCTTGAGTTTCCATCTAACCTCAGTATCTTCTTCTCTAGCCCAAGGCCAAATGAACCGCCTCTTCCCTCCGTAGACTGAACACCCCCAGACACCGATCCGATCCCTGGCTCAAACAACGTTAACTGACGTTCGATTTCCGGCAAAGCTTGTTCGAGAAGTCTGCGACTTGCAAATCGCACCACACTGCGCCCGTATCCTGAATAGGTAACCGAATCCAAGGCCTCAACAGTCGAAAGTGTATTCAGGATTCGCTCAAAGGGTAGGACTACCTGGTCTGCCATAACTGCCGGGGATTCCCCCGGCGCTGAAAACACAATGGCTATCTGGCTCGAACTATCAGCGGGAAATACTTGAACCGATAGCCCCCATGCAGCAAGCAAACTGATGAGGACTAATAGTAGGAACGCCATAATAGAAGTCAGGGGTCGCTGAATTGTAGGAAACACATTAGGAAGATTCATTGTGTCGGTAATTTCTCTTCTACACGCACCCGCATGCCCTTACGGAATGTGGTCCTGTATTCTGCAGCAATCCCTTGTCCCTCGGTAAACTCCGCCTCATCGCTGGGAAGAACATAGCCCTGCTCACTGTATTCAGGTGTTGCTATTTCCCTGGGCTCTAACACAGCATCCTCGATGGACCATATATAGTAGCGGCCATCCATTTCTTGAACCGCGGAGAAGGGGATGATGAACACCTGAGTACCCTCATCAACCCGGATATTTGCCTGTACCGGCAAGCCGAAGGGTATCTGCTTTGGGATGCCGGATAACTCGATGGTCACCCCATAGGTGTCGGTGCCCGTACTCTTCACGGGGGCGACGCTTACCACTGTACCTACAGCACGAAATATCTCCGGCACTCCCACACTCACATCGGCTGATTGAGCCTTGGCGATCTGGAGTACCCCCCGTTCAGAAACTTGGACATCACCCACCCGGATTTTGGTGGGATATAACCGCCCGAGGATCTGACCCTGGGAATAGTACTCTCCCTCATATAAATCTAGGGGAACGAATTTACCATCCTGGGGCGCTAAAATTGCTGCCTCATCAATCTGTTCTCGGAGCTTGATCAGAGACTCAAATACACTCCGCAGTCCCGATTCAAGGGTCTGCAATGAGGCAATGAACTCCCGATTTTGGAGCCATGGAGCCGTTGCCGAGATGTGACGTTCTAAGAGGATCGATATCCCAATACCTTCTTCCAGCCCCTGAGAAATGAGATCCTCGCTCGCCTGAAAAAAATCAGACATAATCTGACCGCCATCTGTGCCTGGGGCCCCTCCCTTTGAAAAAAAGTCGATTTCTTTCAGCAGTAACTCCTGCTGGAGACTGACCATATCCTTTTCCAGATCCCGAGTATCCAGTTGAGCAAGTACCTCACCTGCCATGACGTTCCCAGGGGAATTGTGTATCTGGATGATTCGTCCGGCAAAGGGGGCACGGAGGGCGTACTCACGCATTGGCTCTAAGGTACCTTGAGCCGGAACGCTGGGATACAAGGTTGTGCTTTGTAAATAATGGGGAGAAACCACTATGGTGGGTACTACCTCCTGAGCCTCACTCTGATCCACCTTGGAAAAATCGATACTGAAGTCTTCCAGGGTAAACCCTGAGTCCGTTGAAGCTCCGGAATTATCTTGCTCGACCGAGCAACCCCAAATAAACCATACCGTAAGGAGAATGGCCAAACCTCTGGAAGTTTTCATTCCTTAGCTCCTATCACTTCAACAAGGTTCTGAAAAATATCAAAACCGAACCCGCCGGCTGTCTGCAACTGAAGTAGTCCGATTTCATACTGCAGTTCTGGGAGTCGTCCCTGAATCTCCTCAAGCCGGTCCTCATACTCCCTCCCTGGATTATATAATTCCTGATCATATAGGGAGAACTCCCGGGATGTTCCCTGACCTAGCTCCTCTATCAGAGTTTCCAGAAGCTTGACTTCCTGTCGAAGAAACTCACCTTCCTGGATAAGCCGTTCAACACTCCGTTGGTATTCAACCAGAGTCTGAGCCGCCTGAACCTGAGCCACCTCGCGCTCCCTAATCCATTGGGTATATTTTTCTTGGAACTCTCTGGTATTGATTTTCTCCTGGCGATGATCTTTCATTAGGGGGATTGAAATGTCCAGGCTAACCCGCCAATTGCTGGGAACACCACCGGCAGATTCTATTGCCGTATTGAGGTTACGAGGGCGCGTAGCATCTGTAGTTGGTTCTATGTCGAACTGAAAATCCACCTTAGGTCCTTGGGGTGTAATTTCAGAAATCCTGGGTTCCAGCAGAAGGATGCTCTGGTACTCATTGAACAGTACCCAGGGGGTACGGGTTTCTGAAATCTGTTTTAAATGAAACTCAGCTCGTTCTGCCAGACGTATAATTACCGGGAAAAATCGTCCCCAAGATATCTCCTGACCACCATTATCAAACCCGAAAACCTCCTCGAGTAGATCTTCATAATCTCCCTGGGTACGTCTAAACTCCTGCCTCTTTCGTAGAATAGCTAAACGATAGTCGGGAGTACCAGCTCGTGTGAGCAGCCCAGTAGCTGATTGAGCAATCTGTTGTTGTTTTTCTTCGAGTTCTATCAGTTGGTTTTCAATGTGAATTAGCTTTTGATTATGCATGGCGACCTGAAGATACGATTTGATGCTCTCCAAGCTTTCAGCATTTAATATTTTGATCAGGGAAAGCTCCGCCAGTCTAATTTGCCCATCGCCGGGATCCTCAGGCCGGGGTATGGGAAACTCCTGACTGTATTGAAGGGTGAATTTTGGAGCCAAGGAAAAAAACACACCCTGATTATCCAATCCCACCAGGTTATTCCATGCTACCTGCGACGAGACCTGTCCCTGCCAGGGCAAGGCGTAGGAAAAGTTTATTCCGGGGCTGAGGGTGTCTACCCCAGATAAGAAATACCCACCCTGCCCGGGATCGCTCAGTCCTTGGTGGAGAGAATTCAAACTAATACCCAACTCTGGACCAGACATAATCTCCTGCTCCGGAGAAGTGACAGTCCGAAGATCGTCAATTGCCTTTAGAACCGTTGGAGTTGAATTTATAGAATTGATAAGTTTTACCCAGAATGAACTCTCCCCCTGAAGGGATACCGGAACGACGATAAACAGAATAAGTAGAAATGAAAATCTACTCATACCCAAGCCGGATGTCCGTAACATCACCCTTTCGGGTTTCTGTTAGGCTTGAGTATTGAAATCTATCCGAAACATACCGTACATAACCCGCCGGAATTGCAGGAACAGATAGGGTCCGATAGTAGGTTCGGGCGTCGGTTGTATATGTATAGGATAGATAAACCTGATTGGCTCCCACCGGACCACTATTGGTAACGGAAAAGGTTACCTCCACTTCCCGCGCTGTTCCTGTAATTTCGTGGTAACCAAGGGCTTCTGCCCCTAGCTCGGGGCCTGCCACGAATAAAGAACAGGAACTCACCACTAAGAGTAAAACCCAGGATACTACCGAAGCTAGGCGTGTTCTCACAGTAATGCCTCCGCGATATTTTTTACCAGATAAACGATCTTTGGTATAGCTTTAAAAAACTCTAATCTAAGATCAAAGACATATTATCAACAAATGTATAGTACTATCAAGAAATTTCTAAAAAGGTTTACCTGATTTGCATTCAAGAAAGTTTATCATGGGAAAAAACACTGCTACAATCCATTAAACAATTTTTTGGAGGTATCTTATGAAAAAAAAGTAATACTGGTTATGGCTTTATTACTTTTGGCTGGGGCATTGTATGCCGGGGGGTCTAGCGAAAGCAGTACAAGTGACAGCTCAACTACAACGTATCATTGGTATGAGAGTGGCAGTTCACCACGAACAAAAACTTGGACCACGCCATCATCATCCGCCCATACTGTAAAGTTTCTTTGGTACACGACAACAAAGTATTATACAACTCATACAGTTTCTTATCCTAGCTTTAGGATCGCTCTTTACAAAGATGGCAGCTTTCAATCTTCAAGAACAGGAAGTGGTCACTATTCAAACAGTACATATGAATCAGGGAGTAAAATCAATAAGGTTGAATATGATACCTATACATATTCAAAATCTTGGACAACAACTTCATAATAAAAATCAGGTGTAGTTTGGACCCCAAATCTAAGTGAATGTAGTTTGGGGTCTAGTAATTTGCAAAAGTTTTCGACTAATATGAAAGGCACATTAATGAGAACATTCTGGGCACTCATAGTTTTTATCTTCATAAACCAGGTGGCCATTTATGCCTCGGGTTCTAAAGAGGATTCTGCAGCTTCACCAGAAGAGATGAGATTTTCCTCAGTAGTTGCAGAGATAACTCCACCTATCGAAATACCTGCACTCGGTTTTACCCGAACTACAGGTAAACAAAATGAAGGACTTGATCATCTGCTATCAGAAGTTAAGGAACTCATTAGTGCCTCTCCGGGGAAAGACTATTTCTCCGAGAATTTAGTGGTTTTGTTTCCTCAAACACAATTCTTACTAGATATATCTACCCCCGATGTAGCAAATGACTTTATCGAAGTGCAGGATTCCACTGTATTTTATCTACCCCGATATATTTATAGTCCAAATGAGCAAAGAAGACTCCACCGGATTGATCTCCGAACCGGAGAGACTAAAATCCTACCGTTCTCAAACCCAATCTTTTTAGAGCAATACCGTAGAGATGTTCATGTCTGGTATGACCATGGTAATCTTATTGAGAATCTTATAAACACTGATGGACAATACCCCCTAAGAGTATCACCACAAATAGAGAACCCTTCGGTACAGGTCTCATTGTTTGACTCTTTTCCAATGCAACCTGCGGTGGTTAATGAGGACTTGATAATAGTGAATCCAGTATACGGTAAGGATCCATTAGATATTCGAATTCACCGAACCAATATTCTTGATATAACAGAACCATACCAGAATTATTCGGTTATCAACCCAATCATGAAGATTGATGACCCTAATAGATTTCCACTGACCGGAATTTCATCTGATGGCAGTACAGTAGCCTGGGCTGATTTTCATTCAAATGTTTATATTTTTAATACTCAAAAACACAGCGTTTCTATACTGCCACTACGTGAGGAAGGGAAATCAGTAGAAGATGTCCCAAATAATCATGAGTATGAGAACATCCTGCTTCCTCCTCATTCCAGTATATCCGTTTCAGATACTAATACGTTATTCCTCCTTGCTCCCACCACACAAGGAATAACAGAGAACCTGGCCGTCAGTTTCCTTACCGAAATTGATTTACATGAGAAGAGGTTTGTGAGGCTCTTCATTTTGGTAGGTGAGGGTATTGGAAAAATCGCTCTTAACCGTGAGACAAATACACTGGTAACAATCGGAAATCTGATACCCTGGAGTCCCCAGGACTCAACTGACCGAACAGTGTTACAAACCTACCGCATGCCGGTTCGTTAACCTGTCCATGTCCCTGACAAATGGACTTTATCTTTCTTTATCGTCCCATTGGGCCCCCTTCTGCCAACATAGAAGTCACCCAAGAAGTAAGCCTTCCACCATCACCTGTGTCAAAAGTCGCACTAACCTTCGAAAGAATCGGGTCTCAAATTTAGGCGCCGATTCTTTCGTAAATTTTGGCGCTATTTGACAACCAGAACTATCCGTACAGCCTTTTGCGCCCGATCTCATGCCTGCATCCCCGGGCGGATGGCCGCCGGACTTGTCATGATCCCCTCCTGAGGCTACCCTGGATGTATCGATCACCCGGGCTTGGACAGCCCCGGATAGAAGGAATCTTGCCCATGACCATCCATCAGCGAACCATAACCCTGCCGCCCCATCCCCGGGGGTTCCATCTGATCACCAGGATCATTCAGAACCAGATGCCGGAATTATCCACCATCCAAGCCGGCCTGGCCCACATCCATATTTTACACACCAGTGCCAGTCTCACCCTGAACGAAAACGCCGATCCGGATGTCCGGCAAGATATGGAAACCATCTTTAACCACCTGGTTCCCGAGAACAGCCGGGACTACATCCATACCATGGAAGGATCTGACGATATGCCCGCCCATGCTAAGGCAAGCATTCTGGGAAGCTCAGTCACCCTGCCCATTACCCAAGGACGGTTTGCCCTGGGCACCTGGCAGGGAATATACCTCTGTGAACACCGCAACCGCGGGGGCTCCCGCAGCTTGGTTATTACCCTTTTCGGGAACTGAGATTGACGCTACCATCCGAGCATTCCCTGGTGCGCCTAGGGTGACTCGGTACGCACCAAGGAGCGGCACAGCCAGGCCTTCATCCAGCCCCCTACTGTCCCTCGGGATTACCCAAGCGGCTGGTCCGCCGGGGGCTCCTTTCGGGCGCCCAGGAGGGTTGGAAGCAGGGATAGACTCAGAAAGGCGCTGAGAACCATGGTTAGCCACATGAGCTGGGAGAGGGTTACGTGAATCTGGAAGGGCGATAGAATCATCACCGAAAACCCCACCGCAAGCCCCAGGGCATTGGCTAACACCGGCGTGGCCACGTAGTCCAGGGCCTCACCAGCGGGACGGTTGCTTCCGGACTTCTTGAGGTAGCGGTACATGGAGATGTAGTGAATCGCATAATCAATGCCCACCCCCAGGGTGAGCCCGGTCATAATACTGGTAACAACACTCAAGGCGGTTCCGGTCCATCCGAGAAAGCCGAAGAGGGCTGCCAGGGTAACCAGGATGGGCAGGACGCTCACCAGGCCAAGTTTAAGGCTCCGCTGGGTTAGGATGGTCAGGAGCCCGACCAGGACAGCGGCAAGAGCCAGGGATGAGAGTTGTTGGGGGATGATTTTATCGTTTAACTCCTTCATAGCGAAGGCCGTACCAACGGTGCTCATCCGGAGACCGTGGTCTTCTGCAACCTCGGTCGTAACCCCTATGAACCGGGCGAGGGTTGCATCATCCAGGTTGGGTAGAAAGAAAATCCCCCTTCCCAGCCCCTCCGTGCCGATAAACTGACCCTCCAACCCGGGGTTCATATCTTTGAGCCGGCTATACAGCATTTCTGCGGCGAAGGCCTGCTGAGGATAGCCTTCGGTCCCCATAAAGACCTGGGATGCGCCGGATAAAACCCGGTAGAGTGAGAGCCCGGGAACCGGCGGATTCTGGGATTCCAAACGCTCATGCAGATCCAGAAGAGCTGCGGCCGCGGTTTGATCCAGGGGATTATCACCGGGCAGTTCAAACAGCACCGAGACCGGCATGGTACTGCCGGTAACATCGGAAATCAGTTCAATGCCCCGGCGCAGATCCGTGCCCGGTTTATACATATCCAACATGGAGAAATCCGAGTGCAGCCGCAGGGTGCCGGGCACAGCGATCCCTAGAATGACCAGGGTCAACACCACCGCAGGGATGCCCGTAAGCCGGGGAAACACACCCGACAAGCCCCTTCCCGCCCGGCGGGGAGACCGTTTTTTCAGGGGTTTCTGGTGGAGGAGCAGGATCGGCAGCACGATCCAGGTTGCCAGCCCGGCTATGACCATACCGGTCGCTGCAGCCACCGCCATCTGACGCACCGCGGCGGAATCAATCACCATGAGAGACAAAAACCCCGCCATTGTCGTGACCGTGGTGAGAATAACAGGAACCCCTACAGCCCCCAGGGTGCGGTTAATAGCATCACGGTTGGTTTTACCCTCACCCAAGAGATCCATGACATGGCTGGTAATATGCAGACCGTCAGCGCTTCCTAGGACGATAATAAATATCGGCGCGAGGACCGTCATTACCGAAATCGTCCCCCACAACCAGCTCAACAGCCCGAGGGTAAGGACCCCGCCGAGGACGGCGGGAATCATGGACAGGATGGTGGCCCGAAAACTGCCTATCCGAAACCGGAACACCCCAAGTAACAGGATGACCGCAGCCGGGGGAAGAATGAGCAGAACCTGCCAAATGTAATCGAAAATCTTCGCCTGGAGGTACAACTCCCCGGAGATGGCATACTCCAGCTCCCGATCGGCCAGTTCCCCCTCCAGAACCCGAACAAAGTCAGTTATTGCCGTTTCCGAGTTCGGCACTATCCGGAGCAGGGTCCAGACCTGGGAGGATTCCAGGTCGGCCCGGGGATAGGTCAGGGGGCGGCCTGAGGCGGTTTCCATCAGGGAAATAATGCGCCCTTGCATAACCGCCGGTTCCTCGCTGAAACCCCGGGGTACCGGCCCCAGGGCAGATTCAACCTCGGGTAATCGCTCAAGATCCGCAGCCAGATACTCCGCGGTGGTCAGCGGGGCCTCCGAGGATAGGGAAACCATGAGAATAAGCTCATCCGCGCTTCCAAATGCCTCCTCCAAGCGTTGGATGCCTTTCATATTGGGGGAATCCGGAGGCATAAAAACCGAGAAATCGCTGTCAATTCTAACCTGGCCGATTCCGACCAGGGCGGTAATCACCAGAAGCCCGGTTATCACCAAGAATACCCGTCCCCGGCGCTGCATAGTTTCGGTAAATCTGTCAATCCTCATCATCTGGGTCTCCCGTTAATCCCCGGACAATGATGTCCGCGGTGTATGTCAAAAACTGGTCCGTGTTTACTCCAAGAAGTATGATCGGTTCAGGTAAGACAAAGCTATTCAGAACCGAAACGATAAATGAATATTGAAAATCCAGGGGAATGTCACGGCGGATCTGGTTTCGCTGGCGAGCCGGTTTCAGAATAGTGGTAAGTGTCTCATTCATAATTCGGGCCCGGATGGAAAAAATAAGTTCCCACAGCGCCGGGTCCCGATCCTTCAGTAGATTCAGAGCCGGCAGATTAATCCCCGATACATTCCGCTTAATAATCTCCAGGTATCCCCTAAGCCGCCGGGTAAAGCTCCAATCCTCGCTCTCACGAAGAAAGGGCTTGATCTGCGATTCGATTTGTTCAAAAAACCATACCACCACAGCCTTATTGAGCTGCTCACGAGAAGAAAACTCCTGGTAGAGGGTTTTCTTGCTGATTCCCAATGATCTGCACAGCTCATCCAGGCTTTGGGATGAAAATCCCATCCCGAGAAAGCGCTGGGCAGCAGCCCGCAGTATCTTCTCCCTAACATCCATGGAAACAATTTTCGTTCATTTCGTTTCCTCTGTCAACACTCTACACCCAACTCACAACTTGTACCAGTCTGCAGTCCCCAGTCACCCACTAACTACCCCCCGTCGACCCGATCACGATAGTCCAGGAAACACAAAACACAATAAAAAAGGCCGCCCCGGGTGGAGCGGCCGTGAAATAATTAGAGGCTCTCACCCCTTTGCCAAACAATCATAAAGCACCTCCTTCTCCCCGAATCCCTAAGGCCGGAGACAGTAACATCGCATCGATACGTTGCTTCACTATCGCATTAAACCATGGAGGAAAAAAGGGAAAGTTTGGTTGGAATTGCACGGACCCGGGGGGACGGCAGTGCTTGGGGGTTTTTGCCTTCGGTAGTGCGCAAAAGACTGTAACGTTGCCTACCTCCTGCGCTACCCCTGGGGCCGACCCGCGGGTTGTTCCGCTATATCCGGTGTTGTTTACAACCTTTTGCGCACTAAGTTTGCCTTCCAGAAATCCCGGGAAAATTCTGCAACCCGTGAGTTGTATACCTTCCTTCGTACCTAAAAGGTGGCAAGGCCGCCCCTGGGCGGCACTCATGCCGGGTTCGGCCCCAAGAAAGCACCGCCGTATCCTGCGCCGGTCACTACCCTTGGCGCGCAAAGAATAATCCCCGGTCTCAAGGCGAAAAAACGATTAGATTTAATCTCTCCGGTATACGCATCCCCTTCCTCCCGCTATACTAGCTTCATCATCCAAGCCGAACAGGAGGTACATATGAGAATGTCTTACCATCCCATCACCACCATCACATGGTTCGTATCCTGCCTTGGAGCCGACGTATTGTAGTTGATCGAAAACCTCGGTCATCGTAATGCGGGCAATGGCGTTGTAACGGCGCATCCCCAGACTACCTGAGATAGCCACGCTACCCTATCCAATCCAGTGCACTAGGATTACGGACCCTCGCTTATGCAGCCACGAGGAGAAATCGTGTCCTATAGAAACGCTAAAACCATACTGCCCAAAGATCTTTTACAGGAGATTCAGAAGTACATACAAGGTGAGCAGATTTACATTCCGCGACGATCCGGAGAAAAGCTCGGGTGGGGAATGAAAAACGGATCCCGCCCCATGATAGCAGAGAGAAACCGGGAAATTCGAAGGTTGAAATCTCAAGGGATGTCCCTAAGCGAGCTCGCCGATTCGTTCTCATTGTCCACCGACTCAATCCGCAAGATTGTCTATCCCGGGTTTTCAGATTCCTGTGACCCGCCATCTCCGGAGTAGGATATGGAATAACCGGCACAGGTCAGCCCCGGAGCCTCCGGACAAGGGTTTCTCGGTAAGGATCCCCCTTTAATCCTCACCGGTCCCCTGTCCGCCTGGTGTACCGGTACAGACCAAAAACCACCAGAGCGAGCAGTCCAAGGCCGAGCAGGAGGAATTTTGCCAGGGTAAAACCGCCGGCTGCGCCCAGCCAGGCAAGCGATATCCGGGGGAATCCAAGCAGGCTCAGGTCGATAATCAGGTTTTCGATGATGTCGCATAGCCCGGCAGCCAGGGGCAACAGGGCGAGGAAGGAAACCGGGGTAGGCAGCCGACTTTCCCGGATCTGCCGGCGGATGAGAATCCCCAGGCTGGGGTAGAGGGCCAGGGCGAAGAGGTAATCCAAACAATGGAATACCAGGTACTCGATCCTCCCCCGGTCTCCCAGGTCTGTAAGCACCTGCCCTGCGGTCTGCCCGGTGTAGCCGAATCGTACATCCAGGGACTGGGCCGACTCAAACCCCAGAAGGCCGAAGAGCCCTACAGCCATGAGGATGTACAAAATCACCGCACCGGCGCCGAGAACCAGGAGAATTCTGAGTTCACGGTCGAAGCGCGGTTCTGTCCCGTCAGATGCGGATGGGTCTGGGCGGCGGTCGGTTTTATTGCGCATACTAATCCCCTTACAACTCGGAATTTAGCGGATCGTTTGGGTTCGCAGACTCGTAATTGGCGCCGGCTGGCGGTAGTACGTGGTAAACCGTCCCCGGTGTAGGTCCAGGACACCCCTATCGGCCTGGGCAAAGCGGAGATCCCGCTCCTGGGCGGTAATAACGGGGATGTCGTAAAACTCGTTGTGATGGGAGAAGGTCTTACCCTGATCAAGTCTGCGCCGGACGAATTCGCTATGAGCGGCAAGACGGCCCCGGGGTATGTCGGATAACAGAGGAACCGCAGCCTCCAAGGTCCTCAGGCCGTAGTTGCCGATGGAGGATTCCAGTTCATATCCAACGCTGTTGCGCCCCAGGGCGAGGGCGGCCTGACTGGTGGTTCCGATGCCCCAGAAGGGATCCAGAACGGTATCTCCCTGTACGCTGAACATGGAAATGAGTCGAAAGGGGATTTCAAAGGGATAGGCAGCACTGCGGCTTCGGGCCAACAACCCTTCGGAAAAGTGGTTAGACGCGCCTGAGGCGTTAGAATCCCCGGAGGGTAGAGACCCCAGAATCTGCTTGGCCCCCCCGATCTCCCAGAGATCGCTGAACCACTTATTTCGCTCTTCCCAGAAATAAGCGCTGACCCTGCGGTTGTATTTTTCTTCGGGGCTTTTAAAAACCCGGTGCCCACCCTTGCGGAGGATGAGAATGTACTCGTGTTCCAGGGTAACGTAGGCGCCTCCGGGAAGCATGCCCGATCCCATGAACTTGTTGGGGGCGTTGGTGGGTTTCCGCCAGAGAACGGCGGGGAGGCTTTGGAAGCCCAGGGACAGGGCTGCGCTGAGAATCCTGGCGTGATTTGCATATAATTGGAAATGCCCCCCCAGTTTGCGTGTTGCATCTCCAATATTCACGCAGAGGATTCCGCCGGGAGACAGGACTCGGAAGCATTCCTTCCACACCCTATCCAAGAGCCCGTGCATAGCCTCAAAGGCCTCAGGTCCCCGGGCCGCTCCAAGGGCCCGCTGAATCGCTGTATCTTCATGAGAAAGCTGGTCGTCCCACATGGCAATCATGGGATAGGGCGGACTGGTGACCACCAGGTGCACTGATTGGTCATCCAGATCGGTCATGGAGGTGGAGCTTCCGATGCATAATGTATGTTGCGTCTGCTCCATTGTCCCCCCCCAGTTGGTGCCCATATCCCGGCCATGGACTGCCGTCTTTCAGGGTGTAAGGCATCCATGCTCGTTCATCAGAATCGAAACCCGGAACCGTTCTGCAGTGTTCCTGGTCAGATCCTAGAGCAGAGTATAAAAGGGGTTTCCAGAAATGTCTAGCGGTTTTTGGGGAGTGGAGAAAGAAGATGTCCGGTTCCGGAATGAGTATGCCGGGTACCGTCCCCGGTGAAAGCCCGGGGTCAGCCGCCGGGCTTCTGAATCAAGGCTTCTGAATCAAGGCTTCTGAATCAAGGCTTCTGAATCAAGGCTTCTGGCTCAGGGGCTCTCCGTACCGCCGGGGGTGCGGAATCGGAAGGTCCGGGGTTACGAATCCGAATAGTCCGGGGGTGTGGAATCGGGGCCGAGCCGGGTCTGAAGAAGGGCCTCCAGGCTCTCCCGGTCGATTTTGTAATGCCGGGCCACATCCAGGGCGTAGCTCTTGCCCGTTGGAGGGGCGAGGATGATTTTATAGGTGCGCTGGCCCCTGGGGTTCTGGTCATCCTCCGCACCCATAGCTCCATTAGGGACATCCGGCTGCGGCCCTGCTCTCCGGGGCGCCTCACCGGCGGCCTCAGCATTGGACCGGGCTGCTTCGGTTTTGCGCCCGGAAGCCGGGACAGACTGGGCCCGGGGAGCCTGGGTTTCCCCCGACAGAGAGGCGGCTTCCTGGGCCGGCTCCGCCCGGTCGGCCGGGGCGTCGTCATGGGTTGATTGGGCCACTACGGAAATCAGGCTGCCGATGGAGGGATGCTCCTGGGCGATATCCGCGGCCAGGCTATGCAGGTGGGTCGCGACAATACAGCGGATTCCCGAATCGGCCAGAACCTCCAGGATATCCCGGAGCAGCACCCCAGCCTCACCCGGACTGGTACTGGCGAAACTTTCGTTCATGAGCACCAGGCTTCGGGGGCCCAGGGAGGAAAAAAGCTCCCGAACGCGTAGACTTTCCTCTCCCAAACGACCGGCCTGGGCCTCGGGACGCTCCTCAATCTGGTAGTGGGTAAAGATACCGTCCACGGGGCTCAGGGAGCAGCTCTCTGCGGGAACCAGGGCTCCAACCTGAGCAAGGACAACCAGAATGCCGATGGACTGGAGGTACACGGTCTTTCCCCCCCGGTTGGGTCCGGTGAGCACAAACCCCCGGTAGGCACCGTCAAAATACAGATCGTTCGCCACCAGACGCCGTGCCAGGGATCCGCCCTCCCGGCTTCCGCCGTCATGCCGGAAGAGCTCCGCCAGGCGCAGGTTCCAGCACCCCTGGGCCAGGAGCTTCATGGTGTCCCCGGGGGTAAAGACCGGGGTACAGAAGGGAAGCCCCAGGGTTTTAAATTCCCCGAGGTAGGATGCCAGCCGCAGATAGAAGATCAGCTCCCGGCCAAGATGTTCAAAAAACCCGCCCTGAAGATTCTGGAAGGGCTGGAGGTCCGCTACGAGGCTCCGGGCCGTTTTTTCCATTACCTGGTTCACATCCTGGAGTATGGGTACCAGCAGGGGGTTTTCCCGGTTGGATCCGGTGCTCTGCATCGGAGGGTGAAAGCTGCCCAGGGCGGCTGGACCGCTGGAATCGGCCCCCAACAACCGGCCGAACATCCCCGGCTTCGCCTCGGGAATCGGTTTATCGTGGATATCTGTCAGGACTGCGGAAATAGGACGCAGGTAGCTGTCCAAGTTTACCCCGATGGAGATGCTCTTTACCGACCGGAGCTTGTTGCTGATCTGGGGCAGCTGGGTTTCCAACCGGGTAAAGAGGGGATCCCGGCGCACATCCTCCAGCTGGGCAAGGATCTGCTGGAAGCCCGGAGCCGTGAGGGTATCCCGGGAATCCTGGAGAATGGATCCGAAGAGCTGTACCCCCGTAAGGTAGCTTTCCAGCTGGGTGATTTTCCGGGCGACGGCCATCAGGGGTGATTTATCGGTTTTGCCCGGGGTCGGTACCTGCCGGGAGTACAGGAGATGCTGGGCGGCCTCTTCCAACCGGGAATGCAGCTGGGGAGCGTGGAGGATGTTCTCAAAGATTCCCTGGCGGTAGGCCAAAACCCGGGGATCGTCTATCAGCCGGGTCAGGATGGGCTCCTGGGAGGCTCGCTCCCAGCGGTTCGGGAAGACCCGGGTCAGGAGTTTGTCGATGCCCAGGTCGGTGATGGTTTGGGGGTCCAGCTGCCGTCCGGTTTGTTCTTCGCCCATTTCCAGTCCCGGGGGCCAGAGAAGGCTTAAGGGGGTGCGGTTTGAATCCCGTTGGTCGTCCATAGGCAGGTATCATACCCCGGATCGCGGCGGTTGGAAAGCGTAGAATGGGAGCGCCGGGCCGTCCCGAGTCAAGGGGCGGGATGCCCGAAGGCCGGGCATGGGAATCACCCTAAAACCGCTCCACCATTTTGCGCACTATGCACCATTTGGACACGGAAAAAGGGCCCGGAACACCCCGGACCCCAGTAGACTAGATAATCCTCTGTTTAGGACGCTGTAATTGCTGCAAGATCCTCCTCCACGGTGCCGGTCCCCTGGATTCCGAAGGTATCCACCAGAACCTTGGCTACCCCGGGACTCAGGAAGGCAGGCAGGGTCGGACCCAGCCGGACATTCTTGAACCCCAGATGCAGGAGGGCAAGCAGGACGGCCACGGCCTTCTGCTCGTACCAGGCGATATCGAAGTCGATGGGCAGATCGTTGATGTCCGCCATGCCGAAGGCTTCCTTCAGGGTCAGGGCGGTGACCGCCAGGGAGTAGCTGTCATTGCATTGCCCGGCATCCAGAACCCGGGGAATACCCCCGATATCCCCGAGATCCAGCTTGTTGTACCGGTACTTGGCACAGCCCGCAGTCAGAATAACCGTGTCCCGGGGCAGGCCCTGAGCGACCTGGGTAAAGTGGTCACGGCTCTTATGGCGGCCGTCGCATCCGGCCATCACCACGAAGCGTTTGAGGGCCCCGGATTTTACCGCGTCGATGACCTTGTCGGCGAGCTGGCTGATCTGGTGATGGGCGAAACCACCGGTAATACTGCCCTGTTCGAGCTCGATCGGGGGCTGGCAGGTCTTGGCCAGACTTACCAGCGCGGAGAAGTCCTTCCTACCCTGGGAATCCTCGGAGATGTGGGGAACCCCGGGAAAACCGGCCATCCCCGTGGTGAAGATCCGGGTTTTATAGCTCTCCTTGGGAGGCACAATACAGTTGGTGGTCATCAGGATTACCCCGTTGAAGCTCTCGAACTCCTTGTCCTGCTGCCACCAGGCATTGCCATAGTTACCCACAAAGTGATCGTATTTCTTGAAGGCCGGATAGTAGTTTGCCGGAAGCATCTCCGAGTGGGTGTACACATCCACCCCGGTACCGGCGGTCTGTTCCAGGAGCTCCTCCATATCCTTCAGGTCGTGGCCAGAAATCAGGATGGCGGGATTGGACCGGGTTCCGATATTTACCTGGGTAATCTCGGGGTTTCCGTAGGTCTCGGTGTTGGCCTTGTCCAAGAGGGCCATGGTGGTAACCGCGGTCTTGCCGGTTTCCAGAACCAGGGCCGTCAGGCTCTCGGGGTTCTCATCCTGGGAGGTCCGGGCCAGGGCTGCGGCGGCAAAGCGGTAGATCTCCGGATCCTCGTAGCCCAGGACGGCAGCGTGCTCGGCGTAGGCAGCAATTCCCTTGAGACCGTAGATGGTCAGCTCTCTGAGGCTGCGGACATCCTCCTGCTCCTGGGCCAAAATTCCCACCAGAGCAGCCTTGCCCTCCAGATCCTCCACCAATGCTGGAACAGCCTGGGCCTCCTCGGGTAGATTCTCAAGCTGTTTCTTCTGGTCCACCCCGCTCCGTCCGGCTTGGTAGGCCAGGGCAGCGGCCAATTGATCCTGCAGTTCCTCCAGGCTTCGGGACTCGGCCAGGAGGGGTTTCCAGGTAAGGATATCCGGGTTTTCAGGGTGATTCTGATGCCCCAGGCCACCTGCCAAAAGCTCGCCCCGGAGCACCAGGCCCTCTAAAACCAGGGAGGCGATGCGCAGCCGGTCGAAGTTCGCATTGGTGATGGTGGCAAAGAGCGACCGGACGAGATACCGGCCGGCCCTGATCACCTGGTCGTCCCCTGCCCCCTGGGCAGCCAATCCGACCCCTTTCGCGGTGTAGATCAGCAGATCCTGGATCCCCGCGGTCACATCCTCCTTGCCGCAGACCCCACGGACGGTACAACCCGTGTTCTTTGCGGCTTCCTGGCATTGAAAACAAAACATACTCATTTAGTAACTCCTTGTATGTGGTATGGCTGGTTCTAGGTATGGTGCGAATTCTCTGAATAATGACCGGTCGACCCGGTCCCCCCGGCGCAGGGCGGCCCGTAGGTTCTGGAACTGGGCGTCTATCTCCTCCAGACGCTCCAGCAGAACCTGTTCTTCCCGGTCCGTTTCCAAGACCTGGGCAATTCCTCCCTGCCGGATGATAATCCGCCGGGGAGATAGCAGGGCCAGAATCGGATCATGGGTGGCCATGAGGACAATCTTATCCCTGCCGGTTAACAGCTCCAGGGCCCGGCGCCGGTCGATGCCGGCGTTCTCGATCTCGTCGATGAGCACGATGGGGCTGCGGCTGACCAGGGCAGTGTCGGCGATCATCAGGGCCCGGGATTGTCCGCCGCTCAGGCTGGTCAGGGGGGTATCCCATCCGAATCCCTCCCCGGCCAGCAGATTCGCCTGGGCGATAACATCCCGGGCGGCTCCGTCGGGGTCAGAGTGATTCCGGCTGCGGGCATGGAGCTGAATAAACTCCCCTACCCCCAGATCCATCACAAAGTTCATGGTCTGGGACAGCTGGGCCACGAGTTTTTTCGCGGGATTAAACCGGCCGGAGAGCTCGGGCTGCTCGCCCTGTACGAGGATTCTCCGCCCCGTGGGGGTATCTCCCTGGGCGAGCCATTCGATATCCGCCAAGAGGCGGCTCTTCCCCGACCCAGTGGGCCCCAGAATGCTCCACACCTGGCCCGGCAGCAGATCCAGGCGCTCAAATCCCTCGGGACTGCCGTCCTTGCCCCGCCCGGGGAGGATGGTAATCCCCAGCCCCCCGGAACCCCGGTCCTCCGCGCCGGCCGGTCCGGAACCCGGCCGTTCCCCGGGCTGCTCAAGCCCTAAAAAGGCCAGTACCGCGGGATCGATGCCCGGCTTGGTCTGGGCATGGTTTGGGCTCTGGTGTTGAGCTGGGGCCTGAGTATGGGTCTGGGGTTCGTTCTGGTTCTGGTTCTGTGTCTGGTTCTGTGTCTGGTTTCGGTCGCTATTCCAGGGTGATTTCACGGTTGTTCCTCCAAGTTCATCTTCCGGACGTTCCCCAGCTGGTACCGCTGGCCGATCCGGGTTTCTCCCAGGCAGTAGGAGCACAGGGCGCTGGGCATGGGGAACCGCAGACGGTTTCCCGTAACCCCGACAACCCCGGGACAACCCCGGGAACCCTCCATGGTACCCGCGGCCTCGTCAGCCCGGCTCGCCCCGGGTTCAGCTTCACCGCCCTCCCCGGGCAGCCCTGGCTGCTCATCGAAAAGAACCCCTCCGGCCCGGTCCAGAATCACCGAACCCAGCTCGTAGGCGCCCTGGCCGGTGAGTCCGTTGATCTGCAGCACCTGGGCCCGGGGATTTACCGCCATAATCCGGGCCGCAAACACCTCCCGCTCTGCCTGGCTCACGATATCACCCTTGGTCACCACCACCATATCCGCGGTCTTCAGCATGGGGCCGATCTTGGCGGGGGTGTTTACCCCGCTGAGGTTATCCACCACACAGACGGCGAAGATATCCTTTAGATGGGGACTACAGCGGTTACAGAGCCCGGCGCTCTCGGAAAATAGAATCTCCAGTCCGCTTTCCAACCCCCAGGCTGCAGCCTCCTCGATGTTGCTGGCAAAAAAATGATCCGGACAGAGGCTCCCGGATAGTCCCTTGCGCACCGGAATACCCAGCCGCTGGTAGGTCGCCTCGTCGTCGGTAAAGAGGCAGTCGAACTTAATCACTCCGGAACGCACGCCCCGCTCCCCTAACCCTAAAACGGTCTTTCCGATAACCGCCGTCTTCCCCACCGAGGGCGGTCCGGCAATAGTCACCAATCTCATACCCCGGTCTCCCGGGCCGCGGCGTAAAAGACCCCTTCGGCATGGCGGGTCAGGGCCCCCACATCCTGGCTGTACAGGTAATCCCAGCCAAGCCAGAGGAACCGATCCCCGGACTCCAGGCGGTTATCCACCCCGCTGTGGGTGGAGGGAAACCGGCCTCGGTGGCTGAGAATCTCGCCGACGGTCCTGCCGGCCAAAAACTCACAGATCCCTTTCACCCCGGGATCCCCCAGGGTTCCCAGCATAAAAATGGGGGTCACAATAGCCCCCTCCCGAGGCCATACCGCCTGAACCGGAGATCCGGGCTGGATGGTCCGGGTAAAAAAGTAGGGCAGTATCGTCACCGCCGGGGGGCTCTTCACCATCTGGGCCGGATGCATGGAGGACTGCATATTCCTCCCCAGAGCCTGGAGCCCGGAGTCTCCGTAGAGTTTATATATATTTAGAAGTAGTCCGTTAAAGAGATCAAAATCCCCCACCGGCAAGGAAACCGAGTCGGCGAACTCCGGGGAAAGCACATCCTCCCAGGATCGGGGTACATCACGGCCGTCCAGGAGTTCGGTATTCACCATGAACACTGCGGGTACAACCCCGATTACCCCGTAACGCCCCCGGGTATCCAAGATCCCCGCCCGGCGGGTCTCCTCGTTCCCCGGGTCCTGTTCCTGACCCGCCAAAGGATTCCCCACAGCCCCCCGATCCAGAAGCTGGGTCAGCCGGGAATTATGAAAAAAGAGGTCGAACCCGGCGCTCAGAAACACATCAGGCAGCCCCTCAAGGCCCGCACCCCGGTCCAGATCCTCCTTCAACCAGTCCAACCCCACGTAGGCGGCCTGAAGGTTGTAGGAAATACCCCTGCCAGTCCGCCCTCGGAACTCCTCTCCGAAGGCCTCGCAGGCCTCCAATAGGGGAATCCGGACAGGACAGGGCAGCAGACCGGTTACCTGGTAATCTCCCTGGGTACTTTCTTCCGGGGTGATTTCCATGCCCGCCGCCCTCCGAATGCCCTGGACAAGGTCCAGGCTGTCCATCCCCTTGAGCATGGCAGCGGTCTCCACCGTCAAGGTTGATCCCACCCCTGCCAGGGAGCCTTCATCGCTCACTCCGGCGAACCCCAGTTCCCGGAAATACTCCCGGGTCCCGGGGTAGGCAGTGACTATATCTAAAAAGGTTGAGTTCTTGCTGATTTCCATGGGGCCCAGTGTAGCCCCCCAGGGGAAGCCCCGCCTTGACCTAGGTCAAGGCGGGGTGGGGTTTTTTGAGAAAAATCTTCTGTCAGGGGCATTCGAATCACCCTGAAAAATCCGTCATCCCTTAATGGCTCCGGCAGTGAGTCCTCGAATAAACTGTTTCGCCATAAGTAGGTACAAGAGTATAATCGGAACGGAGGCCAGGGTCAGGGTCGAAAGGATGCGGGTCCAGTCGGTCTGGTACTGGCCGAAGAGCCGGGTAATGCCGAGCATGAGGGTACGCTGGTTCTCGCTCCGGATGAAGATGAGGGGGAACCAGAGGTCGTTCCAGAGGTTAACCAGGTTGAAGATCGCCACGGTAGCCATGGCCGGCCGGGTAAGGGGGAGGATGATCTGCCAGAATATCCGCGCCCGGGATGCACCGTCGATCTGGGCAGCATGCAGCAGATCCCGGGGTACTCCCCGGACAAACTCCGTCAGCACGAAGACACCCAGGGGCATCCCCATGGCCACATACACCGGTATGAGGCCCACGGCCTTGTCCAGGAGGTTCAGGGCCTTGGCGATCTGCAGCAGATTCACGCTCCCGATCCGGATGGGGATCATCAATCCCGCCAGGAAAAACAGGGCCACCACCCGGGTAAGGGTTACCTGCCAGTTTGCAATGGCGTAAGCAGCTGCGGCGGCGCACACCAGGATAAACACGATGGATACCCCGACCACTAGGAGGCTGTTCAAGAAGTAGAGGGGAAAACTGCTTCCGGTAAAGATGAGCCGGTACCCTTCCAGGGTCCATTCCTCGGGAAATCCCAGGGGGGAGGCATAGATCGACAGCCGGGGCTTAAAGGAATTGATGACCATGACCCATAGGGGTACCAGTACCAGGATGCTCCATATGCCCAATACCGCGTAGCTTACCAGGGGGGTCCGCATAAATAAGGGTTTCTGTGGTTTGTTCATTGGGCTGCCTCACTCTTGTCCGAGAAGAATCCCCGCATAATCATAACCCCGAGAAACAGGATCAGGAAAATCACCGAGGCTACTGCTGCTCCCAGACCCATGTCCGGGATTCCCACGGGGTGTTGGCCGGCTATGCCGATCCGGTAAAAATAGGTTCCCAGAATATCCGTGGCGTAGTTCGGGGGACCGTTGGCTCCGGTCATGGCGTACACCACGTCGAAGGCATTGAAGTTACCCGTAAAGGTCAGGATGGACACCACCCCGATGATGGGGCTCAGCAGGGGCAGCTTGATCCGCCAGAACACCGTCCACTCGCTGGCACCGTCGATGGCTGCCGCCTCGTAGAGATCCTCCGGAATGTTCTGGAGTCCCGCCAGGAAGATCATCATGGGTATTCCCACCCATTGCCATGAGGAAACCAGGCTGACCACCACCAGGGCGGTATGGCTCTGGCCGAGCCAGGGTTGGGAGAGGCTGTCCAGCCCCAGGGTATCCAGGGCCATATTTATCAATCCCCACTGGGGGTTAAGAAGCAGTTTCCATAAAAACCCGGTTACCAGAATGGCAAGGGTCGTGGGAATAAAGATGATCGTCCGGAAGATGTCCCGGACTCTGGTTCCCATCCGGCGGGAACTGAGCAGCAGGGCAAAAAAGAGCCCCAGGGTATTTTGAACCACCATATGAATCAGAAAAAAGATCCAGGTATTCCCGAAGGCGTTCCAGAACCGCTGGGCGGTGGCCGGCTCCATAAAAAGCCTCCGGTAGTTATCAAAACCGACAAAATTATTAAGGGTAAATCCTGATCCGCTGTATAAGCTCAACCGCAGGGAGTTTAACAGGGGCAGGGCCATAAACAGTACATATACCACCAGGGCAGGCAGAATATACCAGAGCCAACCCCAGGTTTGCCGAGGGTTTTTCATGGACTTGTGTGTTGATCTCATGTACAACCTGTACCCGTAGGTACCGAAGCCGAAAGGACATTCCGGGGTTCCCATCGGGCCCCCGGAATCCGCAGCTCAAACCCCGTCCCCTAGGCCGGGTCAGGGGCGGGTAATCCCGGCTGCGGGGGGCTGCCAAACCGAGGCTGCGTTCCACCGCCTCGGCTCGTCAACCGCCCCAACCGGGCTGCCCGGTCGTTACTGGGCCGGTGGGTACCACTGGGCCAGGCCCGACTGCAGGGCATCGGCAGCCTGCTGGGGTGTCAATTCTCCGGTGAGAACCCCGATGGAGCCGGACATCATCAAATTGTACCCGCTGGGGTTCCCGCTCATCATCTTCGGCCAGGGCCAGCGCACATCCAACCCTCGTCCCGTATTCATGGATAAAAAGGCGTTGGCATAGGGGTTATCCAGCTGGGGTGCATTGGAGATCATGGGGAAGAAGCCGGGAAGCTGGTCGCCTACCACCTTGGCTGCCTGGGGAGTGGTCAGCCATTCCAGGAATACCTTGGCCTCTGCGGTGTGATCCGAGGCTGGGTTAATGGCCAATCCGTTGTCGGGATGGAAGGTTACGTAACCCGGTGAACCGGCCGGGGGCGGTACGGGGAAGACACTCCATTCAAAGCCGGGGTCGGCCGCTACGAACTCGGAGATTGTCCAGGATCCATCAAAGAACATGGCTGCCTGGCCCAACTGGAATAGCGCCTTGCTATCGTTGTAGCCAATGGCCATGAATCCCTCGGGCAGGTAGGGTTTCAAATCTTCAATGGCTTCAAAGGCAGCCCTTACATGACTGTCGTTGAACTTCCGCGCTCCCGAATCGTAGGCTAACCGCCCCTCCCGGCCACCGATGAAGTTTGGCGCCAAGCTCATGAATACCACCTCGGCTATATCCCACTCGTCGGCGATACCGTTGGCAAAGGGAATATACCCTGCATCCTGAATGGTCCGGGCTGCTCTCATGAGCTCCTCCCAGGTCTTCGGTACCTGGATACCCAGCTCGGCGAAAAGGTCTTTGTTATAGTAGATACCGTGGGAAACCGCGAGAAAGGGCATTGCAAATACCCCACCGTCTCCGGCGGTCCAGGGCGACCTGGCTCCCTCGTCATAGTTCTGCTGTACAAAATCCTCGCCGGATAGATCAACCATGTAGCCGTCTTGGAAAAGCTCTTCACCCGTGGCGTAGGACCGGGCGTAAAAGATGTCCGGTGCGATACCGCTTTCCAGCTGGAGCCGCAGGGTAGCGTTGTAATCCGGGGGATTCACCGGGTCGAATTTTATCCGTATCTCAGGGTGGGAAGCATGAAATTCCGCAAGTAAGGCCTCAATCTGCGCGACATCGTCGGTCCGCCACGAGCCCAGGGTCAGTTGGGTGACTCCCCCGGCCTGTCCTTCCTGGGATTCTCCGCCTCCTCCGGCGAAGAGACCTGCAGAACAAAGCAGCAGGATAAGTACCTGCCCAAATTTTCGGAAACCAGTCTTCATATAATCCTCCTTAAAGAACCAGTTACCCTATTCTGGATCCAGATACCCCCGAAGACAATGAACGGTTGTACCCGCTTTGTACCGGATTTGTACTAGTCCCAGGCAATGCTAAAACAAGGATAGTGCGCAGAAGAATGTAAACTACACCAGATATAAGGGAACAACCAGAAACCCAACCCAGGGGTGGTGTCCCCTGGGTGAAAAGTTACAACCTTTTGCGCACTACCTAAAACAAACGGCTCTCCCGGGCCCTCCGCACAGCCTGAACCCGGTTGGTAACCTCAAGCTTTGAATAGATCCGGCTTACGTAGTTTCGTACTGTTTGCTCGGCGATACAAACCTGATCGGCAATTTCCGGGTTGGTAAAGCCCCGCACCATAAGGCCCAGAATCTGACGTTCCTTTCGGGTCAGTTCATCAACCCAGGGCAGATCGTTTCCCGAACCGGGGGTAGAATGCCCTGCTCCCATCATCCTGGAGCCATCCCGCGGCCCAGGCGAGACCCTCCTACCGGGAGGAACCGGGCCTTCTTCCCCGGATCCTGTATACCCCGCCTTCCCGGAGCTGCCGGAATCGGTGCTGACTCCGCCAGGTTCCCCGATTCCGGGGCTGGATTCCGGTCCGATAGCGGTTCCCGGGATATCTGCCGAACCGCGAGATGTAAGCAGACTGGGGACAACCCGGGGGTCAATGGATACCGCCCCGCTCAAGGCGGCCCGGATGGAGGCAATGAGTTCGGAGGTGGGAATATTCTTCAACAGGTACCCCGACGCGCCGTAGCTCAGGGCATGGCGCACGTATTCATCATCCTCGAAGGTGGTGAGCATGATAATACGGATCGCCGGGTGGCGCTGCTTGATGATGCGTACCGCCTCCACCCCGTTCATCCCGGGCATACGCACATCCATGAGCATGATATCCGGACGCTGCTCGTCAGCCAATTCAACCGCCTGGTGTCCGTCCTCCCCCAGGGCAACCACCTGGAGTTCCGGTTCATTATTTTCAATGACCACCCGGAGACTCTCTAAAAACAACCGCTGATCGTCCACCAGCACAATACGTTTGGACATTATTCACCGTCCTCTCGGAATCCGTCCGCCGGGGAACCGGTCTCCCCTGAAACCGGTCTCTGTACCTCCCTGCCTCGCCAGGGAATGGCGATGGTCAGGCTGAATCCAGGATCAAGGCTATGGCTCTCCAATCTGCCGGCCAGGGGCTGGAGCCGCTCCCTCATACCGCCCAATCCGATACCTTCACCATTCTGCTTGGAACCAACCCCGTCATCCATCACCGTGAGCCGCAGCTCCTGACCGGTCCAGTGCAGAATAATCTGAATAGCCCGGGCCTTGCCGTGCAGGAAGGCATTGGTCATACCCTCCTGTACACCCCGGTACAAGAGATGCTCAATCTCCCAGGGCAGATCACCCCGTACATTGGTGGTCTGGAGATCCACCCGGATCCCCGTAGCCTGAGAAAAGTTTTGGGTGAGATTTCGAATCCGCCGTAAGATCGGAAAACTCCGCTCCTGGGATTCTCGAAGCTGATGCAGGGCCCGGCGTATCTCCTGCTGGCTATCCTCCAGTTGGACCTTACCCTGGAGCATCAGTCGACGCAGCTCCCGGGGATCCTGCTCTATGAGAATATCTCCGGCCTCAAAGAGCATGCGTAGACTGGTTAGGGTGAAACCCATCAGGTCGTGGATTTCCCGGGTGATCCTCTTACGCTCTTCCTCCATGGACCGGCGCTCCACCTGGACGGCATACTCCTGGAAATCCAGGTTCGCCCGGGCCATCTCCCGGATAACCGTGGTCTGATGGGCCAGCTGCTCCTGGGAACGGGTATTAGAATCCCAGGCAGCCCTTCCGATACCTCCCAGCAGCACGGACCAGAGGGCGAAAAATCCCCCTAGAATGGCAGGCTGGCCCTGGGGGTGGGTCGCCTCCCGACCCCAGAAGAACTCGGGCAGCGGCATCTGCCAATAAACCAGGAGAATCCCCCCCAGAACCCCCACCGCCACCGGCATGGAGAATAGGACGTAGCATTCCACCGTCAGAGACAGGAACAAAATCAGCCCTAACAGGACCTGACCGCGGACAGGCAGGACCAGGACATAGAGCAGCAGCACCCGGAGCAACAGAATAACCCCCCTGAAATGCCAGGGAAGATCCGCCACGATACCCAGAATGCCTACCCCCAGGCCCAGCAGCCCCGCAGGAAGGATATACCCGTACCACTGGGCCGGTACCTGGCTGCGCACATCCCCGCTGAAGGCAAGGGAGAAAAATACCCCGTGGATCAACACCAGGAGCAGAACCATGAGCCTTCGGAAGGTTGTGGAGGGGTTGGGGTCCTTCATACTCTTGGTTCAGTATATACCCTACCCCTGGGTAACGACACCCAAGGCCAATTCAGCCATGGATGTAAACCCGGTTTCCCGTTCCTGGAGGGCGTCCCGGGAGGGATCAACCAGGCTGTCACTCACCGTCAGAATGCTCAGGGCCTGTCGGCCGTACTTGGCTGCCAGGGTGTACAACTCTGCGGTCTCCATCTCGATGCCCAAAACACCGTAGGAGGCCCACAACTTCCACACCTCAGGATCAGCATCGTAAAAACTGTCGGTGGAAAGAACCCCTCCGACAAATATCCGGTCTCCCCGCTGGGTTGCCAGACCATGGGTCTTGGCAAGCAGGGAAAAGTCCGCCAAGGGGGCATAGTCCATCCCCCGGAACCGCAGGGAATTCATGGAGCTATTGGTACAGGCACCTTGGGCCAGAATCAGGTCCTTGATCCCGATCCGCTCCTGGATTGCCCCGCAGCTCCCCACACGAATAACCTGCTGCACCCCGTAATCCCGGAACAACTCGTTTACATAGATGGAAAGAGAAGCCTGACCCATCCCCGATCCCATTACCGATACCTGGTTTCCCTGGTAGGTTCCGGTGTAGCAGTACATACCCCGCAGGCGGCTAACCAGCACCGGGTTCTCAAAATAGGTCTCGGCAATAAACTTGGCACGGAGAGGATCACCCGGCAGCAAGACGCTCCCGGCGATTTCTCCTGATTTGGCTTCAATGTGAATACTCATGGGTACCATCCTTCATCGTTGATTTTCTATTGTCCCGTCCATACTAAACCATGTACTATCCCCCCATGTCCACAACATCCCCCCCTCCTCCCCGGACAGCCCTGTACCGGCAGCTTCTGGGACTATCCCTGCCCATCATGGCCGGAAACTTTCTCCACACCCTGTACAATCTGGCCGACACCTACTTCCTGGGCCGGCTGGGCAGTGCGGAGGTAAGCGCTCCGGGGGTCTCATTCAACCTCCTGTTTCTACTCATCGTCCTTGGGAACGGATTCTCCAGCGCCGGCCTGACCCTTATCGCCCAGGCCCGGGGCCGGGCTGACCGGGAAAATCAGGAATTCTACCTCGGCCAGCTGGTAAGCATCATGGCCCTGGGAAGCCTGGCAGTAGCCCTGCCTGTCTATCTACTCCTTCCCCTCCTGCTCAACCTGCTGCAGGTTCCCGGGGACGTGCTGCCCCTGGTTCACACCTACCTGGGCATCATGCTCCTCGGCCTCCCCCTGACCTTCCTCTACAATGCCTTCCAGAGCACCATGCAAGCCCTGGGAGACAGTCTTACCCCCTTTATCATTCAGGGAATAACCGTCTTGCTGAACATCGCCTTGGATTGGCTGTTCATCTTCGGGGGCGGCCCCTTCCCGGCCTGGGGCGTAGCCGGGGCGGCGGGAGCCACCATTCTCTCCCAGGGCTTGGCGGTGGCGGCCGGATTCTTCATTCTCATTCGGGGAGTCCGGGGGATTTCACTGCATGCCCGGCATCTGATCCCCCGTCCCCGCGCCCTGAGCACTCTGGCACGCATCGGACTTCCCGCAGCGGCAGGCCAAAGCGGCAGCGCCCTGGGATTCAATGTACTACAGGGGATTGTAAACAGCCTGGGCACGCCGGTCATAGCCGCCTTCAGTATCGGCAACCGGATCATCAACCTTTTCATGCTGCCGGCCATGGGTATGAGTCAAGGCGCCACGGTTATCATTGCAGAAAAACTCGGAGCCCGAAACAAGGATGAGGCAAGAACCGTCCTCCGCCAGGCTGTAATCACCATTTTCATATTCATAACCATCGGCATGACCTACACCTTTTTCCGGGGCGACCTCTTCGTGGGCTTTTTCGTATCCGACCCCCGGGTAGAGCGCCTCGGCACGGATCTCTTCAGAATCGTAAGCCCCTCGGTCATCCTCTTTTCACTGTTCACCGTAGTGACCGCAGCATTCCAGGGCAGCGGCGATACCAAACCCATCATGGCACTAAACATCCTCCGCCTTTGGGGACTGCGGGTTCCCCTGGCATGGGCCTTGGTCGTCCTGGGACAAACCGGCCCCATCGGCATCTGGATATCCATGTTTATCTCCAACCTCGGTGTGGCCCTCCTGGGTTTCATACTTCTGGCAAAACGACCCTGGATGGATTACGGTCTTCAGCTTTCTCATCAGGGTGATTCGAATGCCCCTACTCTCCCCAACAGCCGCTCTTGACCACCCCCTTGCCCTTCAGCCACTATTACCCCATGGTATGCAAACCCGGAGAGTACATCTTCACCCAGGGCCAGGAGGGCAATACGGCGTACATCCTCCGGCGCGGACAGATTAAGGTCACCCGCTCCAGCGAGGACGGAAAAGAGGTTCTGGTTAAACTCCTGAATCCGGGTGAGATATTCGGCGAGGTGGTACTCTTCCAGCCCGGGGGATACCCCGGTACGGCCCAGGCTATCACCGAATGTGAGATCAGCCCCCTGGACGAACAACACTTCTCCGCCCTCCTGGAGGAGCCCGAAACCCGGCAGCCCCTGATTCAAACCCTCATGGAGAAGCTCCATTACCTCAACACCCGGCTCTTCACCCTCATGGCCTACGATGTGGAGGAGCGGTTTTTCCGGCACCTGGAACACCAGTACGGCATCAAAGAAACCTACAGCCTGGGAATCACCAAAAAGGATATGGCCCTGGCCATCGGAACCATTCCCGAAACCTTCAGCCGCCTGCTCTCCCGGCTTACCAAGCGCAACCTGGTCCGCTGGACCGAGGAAAGCCTCTGGATCAATCCCCGGGTATGGGATGATTTTTAGGGCGCCCTGTTAGGTAAGGGCGTGAATCGAACGCCTGGCATACTCGGCGTACCGCCCGGCCCCGGCCCGTATATCTGCTACCTCCTCTTCCCTGAGGGGGCGCACAACCCGAGCCGGCACCCCGGCAACCAGTACCCCGCCGGGCACCCGCATTCCCGGGGGGACCACCGCCCCGGCCGCCACCAGGCTCCCCCCTTCTACCACCGCACCGTCTAGTACCCGGGCACCGATACCCACCAGAGCATAGTCCCCCAGGGTACAGCCGTGGACCACCGCACCGTGCCCCAGGGTTACCCCCCGGCCGATCCTGGTGGGATGGGTGTCATGGGTTACATGGATCACACATCCGTCCTGAATATTGGTCAAAGGTCCGATAACAATACTGTTGACGTCACCCCGGATGACGGTATTGTACCAGACACTGACCCCGGCACCGATCCGCACATCCCCGATAACCCTGACGCCCGCCGCAAGAAAGACCGGCGGTTCCAGGACCGGTTCCCGGTCCAGATACCCCAGGACGCTCGCCTGGTCCGAGAGGTAATGGGGAAAGAGCTGCTGTTCATCCTGGTTTTTCATTGCCGCCTCCTGAGTCCCGGGCATGGAAATCACCCCGGAACCCCATTATAGAACCAGACCCAGCAGGCCCGCTACCAATCCGTAGAGAACCAGGACCGGAACCAGACGCTTGAGAATAGTCCCCTCCTGATCCCCCAGATTGAGGACCGAACAGACCGCCACTATGCTATGCAACGCCACCATATGCCCCATGGCCCCCCCTACGGACTGGAGGGCCAGGGTGGTGGTCCGGGATAGCCCCAAGTTGGCGGCGATGGAATCCTGTATAGCCCCGAAGGTCAGATTGCTAATGGTATTCGATCCGCTGAAAAAGGCTCCCAGGGCTCCCAGGAAGGAGGCGAAGAGGGTCCACAGCCGGCCAGTAATGCCCGCCAGAGCCTGTCCCAGGAGCACCACCCCCGAAGCATCCCCCCCCATGGTCAGAAGCTCCACAAAAATCAGCGCGCCTACCAAAGCGATGGCCGGATTCCGGATCTGGTCCAGGGTTGAATGCCAGACCCCTGCGTAGGTCCTGCCCTTCATGGCATAGACCAGGGCGGTCACCACCGAGGCGAATCCGAAGGGAATGATACTGGGGACGTAGAGCAATTGATGACTCCAGGACTCCAGGGTCCCAAATATGCCCTGAAGGCCTACCACCAGGGAGGCGCTCACCGAGAGCCGGCCTAAACTCCCGAGACCGATATCCAGGGAGGGTTCCAGGCCGGTAAGCCAGGCCTTGATACCCAGGACGGGTATCCGGGTCACCACAAGAATCGCCAGGGTAATACCCAGAGGGAGCAGGGCCTTCCCCACCTCCCCGGCCCTTGGCGCAACAATCTCCGGTTCCAAACCCCGGGGAACCTCGCTGTTCTGCCCGTCCAGATTACCCTGGGTGTCCTGCTTACCAGGGTTACCCCGAACCGCCCGGGCGGTTTTTTCTAACCCCCAGCCCCGCTGGGCAAAGAATACGGAAGCCAGGGTCCCGGTTACCCCTCCGACCAGTGCCGGAAACTCGTAGTTCCAGTAGGCTACCAGGATGAAGGGTATGAGGGTTGCCCCCAGGGACAGCAGAATGTATCCCATATTCCGTCGGATGGTTTTCCAGCTGACCACAAAGCTCAACCCGATCAGGGGTACTACGAGGCTGGCGATACTGTGAATCCAGGCGCTCTTGATGCCGATTTCCAGGATTTCGATGCTGGAGAGGTCGATAGCAGAGAACCCGAACCAGGTCGGGGTGCCCACCGCACCGAAACTCACCGGGGCGGTATTCATCACCAATACCAGGAGCGCAACCCGCAGGGGCGGAAATCCGAGCCCTACCAAGATTGGGGCTGCGATGGCCACCGGCGTACCGAAGCCGCTTGCCCCCTCCAGAAGAAAGGGAAATGCCCAGCCCACAATCATGAGCTGAGCCACATGGTTCCTGCTCACTCCGTAGAGCCAGCGCCTGATGACGTCCATAGCACCGCTGGCATCCATGGTCTTAAATAAGAAAATCGCCCCCCAGATAATACTGATGGGGGTAAGGGCCGTAAGAGCCCCGGTAAGGATCCGGGCATGGATGTCCCCGGAATCAAACCGGAACACCACCAGAACCAATCCATAGGTAACCAGGGCCGTTAGCGGCAAGGCCTTGGCGCTGGGCCAGGCATTCTTTTTGGTCATGAGCACTATGAGGAGAACTAGAGGAAAGAGGGCCGCCAGGGTGGTAAGGGTCATTTCTTTGCTCCCTTCCGGGCATTGTCCTGAAGCCCGGCCTCAGAGTTCCCCGGAGCCTTCTTGGCCGGGGCTTGTCCCGATCCACCCCGATCCCTTCCAGTCCCCCCTGCAGCAGCGGCGGATCCTCCGGCGTTGGTTCCGGCCCTGTCGCCCTGGCTTCCCAGAACGCTCTGATGCCGTACCTCGTTCTTACAGGCGCCCTTTTGGGAGTATTCACAGATGTTTTCCAGGGTCGTCTGGGCGATATTATCCACCGCCTCCCGGGTAAAAAAGGCCTGGTGCCCGGTAATCAGCACATTGGGAAAGGTCTGCAACCGGACAAAGGTATCATCCTGGATGACCTGGTTAGAGAGATCCTCAAAGAACAGGTCTCCCTCCTCCTCGTACACATCCAGCCCCAGGTACCCTACCCTGCCGGATTTCAACCCGTTTATTACCGCGTTCGAATCGATTAATGGCCCGCGGCTGGTATTCAGGATCATCACCCCGGGTTTCATACTGTTAATGGCATACTCATTGATAATATGATAGGTCTCATGGTTCAGGGGACAGTGTAGGCTGATAATGTCGCTCTCCCCATATAATGTCCCCAGGTCGACGTACTCCAGAAGTCCCTTCTTCTCCAGTTCCGGATTAGGAAACCGGTCGTAGGCCAGGATCCTACCCCCGAACCCGGTCATGAGCTGGGCAAAGATCTGACCGATTTTTCCGGTTCCGATAATGCCGATGGTTTTTCCGTGGATGTCGAAGCCCAGCAGTCCGTCCAGGGCAAAGTTTCCGTCCCGTACCCGGCTGTACGCCTTATGAAATTTCCTGTTTAGACTGAGGGCAAGTCCCAGGGTGTGTTCCGCCACCGCATAGGGGGAATAGGCAGGAACCCGCACCACACCCATACCAAGTTCCGAGGCCCGTTTCAGATCAACATTATTAAACCCTGCGCAGCGCAGAGCAATGAGCTTTACGCCCAGGGAATGCAGGCGGTCGAGCACCCTGCTGTCAGCCTGGTCATTCACAAAAATACAAACCGCATCGTGACCCTGGGCAAGGGCTGCGGTATCATATGTCAATCTAGGCTCCAGGAATGTCAGGGATAACCCCTTGGTAAGATTAATTCTATCAAAGGCATCCCGAACCCAGTTCTTCGTGCTAAATACTGCTACATTCATGCCGAACCTCCTTATGGCCGGTTGTTTCCTGATCGTTTTACTCAGACTTACAATTTAATCTATAATATTTTATCGTATTAACGTCAAGGGCAGAACTACAAAATCTCAGGTGGTTCTTGCAAACCTCTGTGTTTCAAGAACCATGCACGAGACTAATGTAAGTAAATCACTTCTATGCAATGATTTACTTTTCCCTCATTCGAGCGCCCGCCAACTGCGAATACAATTTTGCAGTTGGCTCGCAGAATAACTGAACGGCGTTTGATTTTACTTTCAATATCCGGCATACTGTAACGACTCCTGGGGTATGGTGATTCAGAGCCTAGGTGCAACACCAACCACTAAATCCTGACAAGGGGATATGTATGAACAAAAGAAGAGTAGTAATAACCGGGGTAGGCGCTGTAAGCCCCCTGGGAAACAGTGTAAAAGAAAGCTGGGAAAATGCAAAAAACGGCCGAAGCGGCATAGACCGGATCTCCCATTTCGACCCGGAGCTATACGGCTCAAAGGTTGCCGGCGAGGTTCGCAATTTTGATATGCTGAGCCATTATAACGATGATTTTCGGAAAACTGCTAAACGTATGGACCCCTTCGTACACTATGTAAGCGCTGCCACCAAAGAGGCCCTGGGGCAGTCCGGCTTACCCATTAAGGATAATCCCTTCAAGGTGGGTGTGGCTGTGGGAAGCGGTATCGGCGGACTGGTAACCCAGCAGCAAAACGGGGCAGGACTCGCCAACCGGGGGCCCAAGGGGGTAAGCCCCATGTACATCCCCGCCATGATCGGGAATATTGCCGCGGGCATCATCTCCATGGAACACGGAATCATGGGACCCAACCTTGCCACTCAAACCGCCTGTGCAACCGCCAATCATGCCATGGCCGTGGCATATATGATGATCCAAGCGGGTATGCTCGATGCAGTGGTTACCGGGGGTACCGAGGACTCCGTGGTAGAAATCGCCGTCGCGGGGTTCAGCAACATGAGGGCCCTATCCACCAAGTATAACGATTCTCCCCAAGCCGCCAGCCGCCCCTACGATAAGGGTCGGGATGGATTTGTAATCGCCGAGGGTGCGGGGGTTTTGATCCTGGAAGAGTACGAACACGCGGTAAAACGCGGAGCCCCCATCCTAGCGGAGCTTGCCTCCATAGGTATGAGCGGCGATGCCTACGATCTGGTAGTTCCCCATCCCGAGGGAGCAGGGGCCCTGTACTCCATGCAGATGGCTGTGGACGGTGCAGGCATCACCGCCGGGGACATCGATTACATCAACGCCCACGGAACATCGACTCCCCTGGGAGACATCGCTGAAAGCAAGGCCATCTACAAGCTGCTCAAAGGCGATGAATCTCGGGTCACCGTTGGTTCCACCAAGGGAATGCACGGCCATCTGCTGGGCGCCACCGCCGCCCTGGAAGCCATCCTCTGCGTTCAGGCAATCCAGGAAGGCATCATTCCGCCGAACATCAACATAGATGAATTTGATCCCGGGGTTGCCCTGAAACCCGAAACCATAAACACCCAGCCCTTGGAAAAAAAGGTCAATGTAGCGCTTTCAAACAGCTTCGGCTTCGGGGGACATAACTCCACCATCGTCCTGAAAAGCGTCTAACCCACCGGGGTTCCTCGGAAACCCGTCTACCGGCTGGGGCTGGGGCTGGGAGTGCTGCCCTAGGTCGGCGGCTCCCCCGCTTGATCAGCATCCCCGGGTTCTCCCGGAGCTTCTTGAGCCGGGGCTTCCCCTGGGTCACCGACTGCCTCCGGTGTGTCTTGGGCCGGGGCTTCCCCAGTCGGGCCCCCAGGCCGGGGGGCAGCCGGGACTGGGGGTGATGAACCCGGCTCAAGCTGATTCGCCTGAAATGAACACTGGAGCAGGAATCCGTCCCCGGGCTCACAACTCACGTCGCCGTGCAGCACCTCCCGAACCAGATTGAACACAATATACATGCCCAACCCAGTAGCACCCTCTATGCGTTTGGTGGTGTAGAAGGGATCAAAAACCCGTCGTCTGATACCCGGGGGAAGGCCTGCACCGTTATCCTGATAGGTTAAGAAAAAGGTTTCTTCCTGAATAAAGCCGGTAATGGTTACCACCCCCTCAGCGGCCTTCTTGCTTATAAACCCATGCTGCATGGTGTTGAGAAAAAGCTGGCGGAACAGCTCTTCAAAGGCAGTCTCATAACTCACCACGGTCAATGCCTCGGGCATCTGGATATCCAAGGAAAATCCCCGGGACAGATACCCCGACCGCTGAGCCGCCCGGCGAATCACAGCCACGACCCCGAACCGTTGGGGGGCCATCTCCAGATGCTCGGTTACCGACACTGACCGAAACTCCTCTATGAGCCTACCGAGGCGCACCAGGTTACGCTGTAAAATATTGGACGTATCACCCACTGCCTTGAAAAACTGACTCAAAGCCCCCCGGCTCAGGGTATTATCCTCAAATTGCCCCTGCACGGCCTCCAACTCACTCTCCAAAAACGAAGCGGCGGTAATGAGCACCCCGGCGGGGGTGTTCATCTCATGGGCAATCCCGCTGGTTAAACTCCGGAGCGCACCGAGACGCTCGGTCCGTACAATCCGGTCCTGAGCCTGCCGCAGTTTCTGGACTGTTCTCTGGAGATCCTGGTTTGATTGATGAAGCTCCTCGGTTCTCTCCCGGACGCGTCGGGAAAGCTGCTGGTTGAAGCTTTCCAACCGCCGGGCCCGGTACAGCACAAGTCCAACAGGGATGGAGAGAATAAAAATCAGAAAGACAACCGTAAACCATCTACTCGCCCAAAAAGGCGGTGATACCAAGATATCAACCCCCATAGCTGCATCAAAATCCTCGGGCCCCACCCCAGCCACCGGGGATACATGGGTCCAGAGGGTGTACCGGCCGTCTCTCAGATGTGAGTAAACCACCGTGGATCCGCTGGCAATACTTCGCCATCCCGAATCAACACCGTCCATCCTCAGGTGAACCCTCTGTTCACCCCGGGAAAGATAGTCCACCCCCTCAATCTGTAGCTCCACACTGGATTCTCCCTGCTCCAGCTCCACCACCGGCCGACCATCCTGGGGTAGAAGGATCGGCACCCGGGAACCGTTCACAAAAACCGCTACGTCCCGGTAAACCGAATCCCTTGGACCGGCCGGCTTGCCTGCCCAATCCTCCTGTACCGCTGACATCCCATCAGGACTCAGAAAAAAGAGTCCCTGTGCTCCCCCCCAAGCCCTGATTGCGTGATCACCGGCAATCCCCGCACCCATGGAAAATCCCTGGGTCCGCACCCCCGACTCCGGTCCGAACTCCGTCAACATCCCCGTCTCCAGGGAGTAGTAATACAGACGGTTCAACCCCGACAGCCACAACCCACCATCACCATCCAATTCCACCGACCGGAGTTCATTCTCCTTCAGGGCGTCAGGCAAATCTATCTGGAGTATCTGGGATGATTCCAATGTCACGGCCTCCAACCCCAGTCCCGTCGCTACCCAGAGCAACCCCCTCTGCTCATCCAAGGCAAGATCCCAAACATCCAGACTAGCCAGCCCGGTTATTCGGGTCGGCATGTTGCTGTTCGAGGAGATGACATACACCCCTGTCCCGGGACCGCCGGCATACACCCCGGCGTCGGAGCCCTGAAGGGCCACAAAGCTCAGGGGCAGCCCGTCTATCCTGACAAACTCCGAGGAAAGCAGACTGGGCAGGTAAAACACCCCGGCTCCGACAGAGGCTATCCACAGTCGCCCCTGGCCGTCATAACTGGTATCCCGGATAAAATTCGCCGGTATGCTCCTGGGATTAGCGGGGTTGTGCTGGTAGCGGGTAATCCTTCCAGAATCTATATCCAGGTGTAACAATCCACCCAAATATGTCCCCACCCAGAGCCCCCCTGATTCCGAATCATCAATGGAAAGGACGGCTGAATCACCCAGAACCTCCGGGGAAAAATACGCCTGCTGCTGAAGATCCTGAGAGTACCCGTATAAACCGCGGCCGTCTGTCCCCACCCAGAGAATCCCCCGGACATCAACATGCACCGCAGACACGGGCACCCCCTGATTCTCGGGTTGAAGCACCATGACCCTATTCATCCCTGGAGAGGTATAGGATACACCGTTGTTCCTGGTAGCCATCCAAAGGGTATCCTCCGCATCCCGATATATACGGGTGACTACCGAATCTGAAATAGAGAACTCACCACCCCCCGACGGGATGGGTACTACCTTCCCCTGGGGTTCTACCACCATCCCACCGTACTTATCAGTGCCGACCCATATCCGGCCCTGGGGAGTAACCTCCAGATCGGTGATCCTAGCCTTGCGGGGTAAGGCTGTCGTTCCCAGAAGAGTAAAATCCCGGCTGTAATACTCAATAAGGCCATCGGAAAACCCGACGTGAAGCCGGTCTCCGCGCCAGTCCAGGGTTGTGGGTTCTCCCCTGTCCTCTCCCCAGGAGAGGACCTCTCTGGGGGGCTCCATCCCCCGAATGACCTGGTACACTGCTCCCTGATCTCCCCGGTCGAGGATAAACACCACCCTCCCCCGTTCACGCAAGGGGGTCAAACCACGTATCGTCCCATTCAGGGGATAGGCCCAGCCGTCATCTAAAACAGGGTTATAGTAAACCAATCCGTAACCACCCACGCCGAGCCATAAACCGTTCTCGGAATCCAAAGCCATATCAGAGATACTCCTGGACTCCAACCAGCTCAGGGGGCTATCCGGTCCGGGTCGCAGTTCGTACTCCAAGGTCAGAGGATCAACCTTCATCAACCCATGATCCGTGGATGCCCATATGGCACCATGGCGGTCCTCAATAATCCGGAGAATATTGCTGGTACGTAATCCCTGGGGAACATTACGCCGGGCTTTGATCACCTCCCATGAATGGGGCAGGTACCGTTGAAGTCCCCCGGGGGTAGCAAACCATAAAAATCCCGAAGAATCCCTCAGTACATCCTGGACGGCGGCGTGAACCAGCCCGTCCTCAATTCCGAAGGACTCAAAGCGCGGAAGAAGATCCTGACCGTAAAGAAGGCTCGCAAACCAGAGGAGCAGCAGCTGTCCGAAAACGCTCCGAGAGCTATGGGGTTTCATCCCTTTAACTATAGTATAGTGCGTAAAACAATGTAACGATTTGATAGTGCGCAAAACCCTGTAACTTTTTACAAACCTCCCCCCACCCTTG